>JAFTHR010000168.1 GCA_017457345.1 Clostridia bacterium
GAAACGCCCTCGAACTTCCGTTGCGAAGGCAAGTTAGACGACTATTTAAAAGAACAAGGCGTGGTGGGGATTTACGGCGTTGATACCCGTGAACTCACCAAGATTTTGCGCGATAACGGCGCAATGAACGCGTATATCGGGGATAAGCCTTTGCAAGATTTGAGCGTTCTTCAAGAATACGCGGTGAAAAACGCCGTTGCGAAAGTCACGGTAAAGGAAACGAAAACGTACGGCGAAGAAAGTGCGCCCTATACCGTTGCGTTTATGGATTTTGGTGCAAAAAATAGCGATATCGCCGAACTTACGGCAATCGGTTGCAAGGTTTTGCGCGTACCTGCCGATACCAAAGCGGAAGAGATTTTTGCTATGAACGTAGACGGCGTGGTATTGAGTGCAGGTCCTGGAAATCCCGCGGAAAACGTGGCGATTATAGAAGAAATAAAGAAAATAGTTGGTAAAAAACCCGTTTTCGGCGTTTCCCTTGGTTATCAAATGTTAGCGCTTGCGCTCGGTGCGCAAACGGCAAAAATGCAGAAGGGGCACCGCGGTGGACAACCCGTAAAGGCGCTTGATAGCGGAAGAGTGTATATCTCTTCGCAAAACCACGGCTACGTTGTGGTTGCATCTTCGGTGACGGGCGGTAAAATCGATTTCGTGAACGTGAACGACGGTACTTGTGAAGGGATTGACTACGCGGAACAAAAAGCGTTCGGCGTGCAATTCGATCCGTCCGCATGCAGTATTGCTTCGCCTTCGAACATTTTATACGATAAGTTTATTGCGAATATGAAAAAGGAGAAAACCAATGCCTAAGAGAAGTGATATTAAAAAAGTTTTGGTTATCGGGTCCGGCCCTATCGTAATCGGTCAAGCGGCGGAGTTCGACTACGCCGGTGCACAAGCCTGCCGCGTGTTGAAGAGCGAAGGGATTAACGTTGTTCTTTGCAACTCCAACCCCGCAACGATTATGACGGATAAAGCGCTTGCAGACGAGATTTATCTTGAACCGCTTACGGAAGAATCGTTAAAGCGTATCATCATCAAAGAAAAGCCGGATAGTTTGCTTGCTTCTCTCGGCGGGCAAACGGGGCTCACAATGGGTTGTAAACTTGCAAAATCCGGTTTCCTTGCCGAACACGGTGTGAAACTTATCGGTACAAAGTTAGATGCGATTGATCGTTCGGAAGATAGAGAACTCTTCAAAGAAACGATGGAAAAAATCAATCAGCCCTGCGTTCCTTCCGATATTGCGTACACGGTAGACGAATGTGTGGCGATTGCCGAAAAACTCGGTTATCCCGTTATCATCCGCCCTGCATACACGCTTGGTGGGGCAGGCGGCGGTGTGGCGTATAACGAAGAAGACCTTCGCTTAATTTCCCACAACGGCTTAATGCTTTCCCCTATCACCCAGGTGTTGATTGAAAAATACATTGCAGGTTGGAAAGAAATTGAATTCGAGGTGCTTCGTGATAGTGCGAGCAACGTTTTAACCGTATGCTCCATGGAAAACGTCGATCCCGTTGGTATTCACACGGGGGACTCTATCGTTATTGCTCCTGCCGTCACGCTTGCGCATAAAGAATATCAAATGCTCCGTACGGCAGCCCTTTCGATCATCACCGAACTTGGAATCGAAGGCGGTTGCAACGTGCAGTTTGCGTTAAACCCAGATTCGTTTGAGTATTCGGTAATCGAAGTAAACCCCCGTGTTAGCCGTTCGTCTGCACTTGCATCAAAAGCAACGGGTTTCCCCATTGCAAAAGTGACCACGAAAATAGCGCTTGGCTATACCCTTGACGAGATTAAAAACGACGTGACGGGGAATTCCTACGCTTGCTTTGAACCGACGATTGACTACTTAGTAGTCAAAATGCCGAAATGGCCGTTCGATAAGTTCTTGTATGCAAAGCGTGAACTCGGTACGCGTATGAAAGCGACGGGTGAAGTTATGTCGATCGGTACGTCGTTTGAAATGGCGATTATGAAAGCGGTGCGCGGTGCGGAAATTTCCACCACCACTATGAACTATAAAAAGTTCTTAGACTGGTCGAAAGAAGATTTGATTGCCAACCTTTCTGAAAAGACGGACGAACGTATTTTTGCGGTTTATGCGGCAATGAAGAAAGGGGTTAGTATCGACGAGATCTTCCAAAGAACGAAAATTGATAGATGGTTCTTGAACAAGTTTAGAAACCTTATCAACTACGAAAACCGTTTGGCAAGTGAAAAACTCACTCGTGAATTGTATGCAGAAGGCAAACGCCTTGGCTATTTAGATAAAGATATTGCGGCGCTTAGCGGTCAAAAACTCCCTGCAAAGAAAAAAGCGGTATTCAAAATGGTAGATACCTGTGCGGCAGAGTTCCAAGCGCAAACCCCGTATTTCTATTCCACGTTTGACGAAAAAGAACACGACGAAGCAAAACCTTTCGTGGATAAGAGTACGAAAAAGCGCATTATGGTTATCGGCTCTGGCCCTATCCGTATCGGTCAAGGGATCGAGTTCGACTATTCTTCCGTGCATTGCGTGTGGACGCTTAAAGAAATGGGCTACGAAGTGGTTATCGTTAACAATAACCCCGAAACCGTTTCTACCGACTTCGACACGGCGGACAGACTCTATTTCGAACCGTTGACGCCGGAAGACGTACAACACGTTATCGACGTTGAAAAACCCTACGGCGTTATCATTACGTTCGGTGGGCAAACGGCAATTCATCTTTGCTCGTACTTTGCAAAGAACAACATCCGTATCCTTGGTACGGGGGCGGATAGCGTAGACGCGGCAGAAGATAGAGAGCGTTTCGAAGCGTTGCTTGAAAAGTATTCTATTCCTCGCCCGAAGGCAATCACGGTTATGAACAAGGACGAAGCGCTTGCTGCTGCGGAAAAACTGGAATATCCCGTCCTTCTTCGCCCTTCCTACGTTATCGGTGGACAAAATATGACGATTGCGTTCACACAAGAAGACGTGTGCCGTTATATGGACGTAATTTTGGCGCAAGGAATTGAAAACCCCGTGCTTTGCGATAAGTACTTGATGGGTACGGAACTTGAAGTAGACGCCATTTGCGACGGGAAAGACGTGTTAATTCCCGGTATTATGCAACACATTGAACGCACGGGCGTGCACTCGGGCGACTCGATTGCCGTATATCCCCCTTATAATTTAGACGATACGATTTTAGAGAGAATTATCGAAGTTTCCACGCAACTTGCGCTCGAACTTAAAACGAAAGGTCTTATCAACATTCAATACTTGATCTATCGCGGTCAATTATACGTAATTGAAGTAAATCCCCGCGCTTCGCGTACCGTGCCTTACATTTCCAAGGTGACGGGCGTGCCGATGGTGGAACTTGCAACCAAGATTATTGCTGGGCAAAAACTCAAAAATCTTGGCTTTGGCACGGGTTTATATCCCGATTCCCCTTACGTTGCGGTGAAAGTTCCCGTGTTCAGTTTTGAAAAGTTGAACGACGTAAACTCTCAACTTGGTCCTCAAATGAAATCGACGGGTGAAGTGCTCGGTCTTGGCAAAACGCTGGAAGAGGCAATGTTTAAAGGTCTTGTTTCGGCAGGCTTTAAAATGTGCCATCCTTCGGCAACCCGTTCGGTTGGCGTGTATATGACGATTAACGATAAAGATAAATCGGAAATGGTCACCATTGCCAAGAAGTTCGGCGACCTTGGTTGCAATATGTATGCAACGAAAGGCACGGCGAAAATTATTTCCGACTTGGGTATGGACTGCGAAATTGTAGACCGCTTATCCGCGACGGACGAAATGATTAAGTTGATGGACGAAGGCAAGATCGACTATATCGTTTACACGGGTAAAACGGATATGGAATCGATTAACGACTTTATCCGTTTGCATCACCATGCAATCCTGCTTGGTATCACGGTGCTCACTTCGCTCGATACGGCGAACGCGCTTGCGGATATCATGGCAAGTAAGTTCACGGAAGATAATACCGAACTTGTGGATATCAACAATTTGAGAACGGAAAAACTCCGTCTTTCGTTCACCAAAATGCAATCTTGCGGCAACGATTATATCTACTTTGATAACCGTGACGGGAAGATTACCTGTCCGGAATCGATTGCGGCAAACTATGCAATTCCGCACTACGGGATCGGTGGCGACGGTATCGTGCTCATTGAAAACTCAAACGTTGCAGATGCAAAAATGCGCATCTTTAATAAGGACGGTTCAACGAGTTCCGTCAGCGGTAATGCCATCCGTTGCGTGGGGAAATATCTCTACGAAAAAGGAATTGTGGATCGCCGCGAAATGACGATTGAAACGCTCGGCGGCGTGAACGAAGTAAAGGTGTTCTCGTTCGGTGGAAAGGTAAACTCCGCGAGCGTAAACCTTGGAAAAGCGGAACTTGCAGGCGAAAAGATTCCTTGCGTTTGGAAGGAAGATCGAATTGTCGATAAGAAAATCACGGTAGCAGGGAACGATTATAACGTCACGCTTGTGAACCTTGGTAACCCCCAGTGCGTTGTGTTCTGCGATAAGGTGGATGCGATTGACGTGGAAAAGGTGGGCACGGCGTTTGAAAACTGCGAATACTTCCCGCAAAGAATTAACACCGAGTTTATCCGCGTGATCAATAAGGTGACGATTAAGATGCGCGTTTGGGAACGCGGCAACGGTGAAACTTGGTCTTGCGGTACGGGTGCAGCGGCGGCAGTTGTTGCGGCGGTGCTCGGCGGGTACTGCGAAAAGGATACCAACATCACGGTAAAACTTCGCGGTGGCGACTTAACGGTGAACTATCGTTCGAATGGCGAAGTGGAATTGATGGGCAACGTGAAAACGGTGTTCGAAGGGGTTTTAGAAATCTAAAACGGAGGCAAGTGTGGACGTATTATACGAAGAAAGTGCCTTGAATCAACAATCGAATCGGGGCAGGATTCTACACAAGATACTCAAATTACTTTTTTGCGTGTTTATATCGCTCGGTGGGATTGCGGCGTTTATGACGATCGCCACGATCCCGCTCGGCGAAGGCGCAACGTGGGAACTTTTCATTGTTGCGTTAGGGATATTTTTGGCTTTTGCGGCTTCGGCTGCAATCACGTTCTTAGTGATGCGGAGATTAAACGTTAGTTTCGATTATACGTTCGTTTCCGGGGAACTGAGAATATCCAAGGTGTTTAACGTGAATAAGCGCAAGCGCATTTACACGTTAGATGCAAAAAACATCATACAGTTAGGAGACGTGGATAGCCCGTCTTACGATTTTCTCGTTTCCGATCCGACCTTGAAAAGGGTTGTTTGTACGTCTAACCAAGAACCGAGCGAAGGTAAGTTCTTCTTGTATATCGATTATGCCGACGAAGACGGGAGAGCGGTGTATATTTTAGAATGCAGAGAAGCGCTGCTTATCAATCTTTTAAGATTTTCAAAGCGTAGCGCGCCTGCAAACGATTACGTTTCAAAAGCAAAGAAAGGCGAATGATGATTTATTTAGACAACGCGGCAACCACCAAACCGAACTTACAAGCGGTAGAGCGTGCCCGCGTATACTTAACGGACAATTTTTATAACCCTTCGGCTCTTTATAAAGAAGGATTTGCAATGCAGAACGACATTAAAAAAGCGCGTTCTGCGTTGCTTTCGTTCGTGGCAAACGAGCGTGAGTTCGAGTGGGTGTTCACGTCTTGCGGAACGGAGTCTGATAATCACGCCGTATTCACCTTTGCGAAACGCGGTAACGCCGTCACGGCGGAAGGGGAGCACTCGGCGATCGAGAACTCCTTTAAAGAACTCCAAAACCGTGGCGTGGAAGTAAGAAAAGCGCCGCTGGAAAAGGACGGCTCTGTAAACGTAGAGAAACTCCTTTCGTTAATCGACGAGAAGACTTCGTTCGTTTCGGTAATGCACGTAAACAACGAAACGGGCGCAATCAATGATATAAACGCTATTGCAAAAGCGGTAAAACAAAAAAATCCGCGCGCGATTTTTCATAGCGACGGTGTGCAAGCGTACGGAAAATTGCCCGTCCGTTTAGAAAAAGAAGTAGACCTTTATTCGGTTAGTGCGCACAAGATAGGTGGCTTAAAAGGCGTTGGCGGCTTAATTAAGCGCAAATCGCTTGTGCTTTCCCCATATATCTACGGCGGTGGGCAAGAACAAGGCAGGCGTAGTGGCACGGAAAATACGTTCGGCATTATGCAGTTTGCCTTTGCGGCGGAACAAAAATACGCCGCTATTTCGGCGGATTTTGCTCGCTTATCATCCTACCGTGAGAAGTTTTGGGAACTTCTTGATCGGGATATTTTCACGCGGATTTCCAGCGAAAACGCTTCGCCGTATATTCTTTGCCTCTCGGCAAAAGGTTTGCGCGGGGAGATTTTGCTTCATTTGGCAAACGACGAAGGTTTGATTATCGGTACGGGATCGGCGTGTTCTTCAAACGCAAAAACCCGTTATAGCCGTGTGTTAAAGGCTTGTGGGTACGATAACGAAACGGCGGATGGAGAATTGCGCATTAGTTTTTCTTCGGAAACGACGGAAGAAGAAGTGGAGCGCGGGGCGCAGATCTTGAACGCCGTAGCGAGAAAGTTAAAAGGGAAAATGAATTAAAGATGAAAAAAGTCATTATCATCCGCTATGCGGAAATGTATTTAAAAGGAAAAAACCGCGGCTTTTTCGAGAACGCGTTCGTCAATAACATCCATCGTTCGTTGCGCGGGTACGAATATGAACTCATTCGCCAAAGCGGTAGATATCTTATCTGTGGGTTTGAGGACGGGTATTCCGCGGAGATTATTGAAAAATTAAAAAAAGTATTCGGTTTGCACTCGTTGAGTTTGGCGTACGAAGTGGATTCGGATATGGATTCCATTTTCGAGGCGGCAAAACTCGTGGCAAAGCCTACGGGAACGTTTAAAGTGATTTCTCACCGCGGCGATAAAACTTATCCGCTTACGTCTATGGATATTAGCCGTAAACTCGGCGGAATGTTGCTTGCGGAGAACCACACGTTAACCGTAGACGTGCACGCGCCCTCTTTCGTGGTGTACGTAGATATTCGCGAGCAGGGCAAAGCGCTCGTGTTTGGGGATATGATTGAAGGGGCAAACGGGATGCCCGTTGGTACGGCAGGAAAAGGCTTGCTTTTAATTTCCGGTGGGATTGATAGCCCCGTGGCAGGGCATATGATGGCAAAACGGGGGATGAACGTGGAAGGATTGCATTTCCACAGTTATCCGTACACGAATATGCAAGCCAAGCAAAAGGTAATCGATTTAGCCACCGTGCTTTCGGAATACACTTGCGGAATGCATTTGTATACGGTAAGCGTCACTCATATTCAAGAAGCGATTCACGAAAAATGTAAGCCGCAACTGATGATCACGCTTTTGCGCCGTTTCATGTTCCGTATTGCCGAGCGTCACGCCAAAAAAATCGGCGCGCAATGTTTGGTGACGGGGGAAAGTTTAGGGCAAGTAGCCAGCCAAACGATTGAAGGGATGACGTCTTCAAATTCGGTGGTGGAAGATCTTCCCGTACTTCGTCCGCTCGTTGGGTTTGATAAGAGCGAGATTATCGAACGGTCGGTAAAAATCGGCACGTACGATATTTCTATTTTACCCTACGAAGATTGCTGCACGGTGTTCTTACCGGATTATCCCGCTATTCGCCCCACCCTTAAAGAGATTTTGGCAGAAGAAGCGAAGTTAGACGTGGAAGGCTTAATCGCGCAAGCATTTGATACGATTGAGAAGATAAAAATCTAATAAAAAAACGCCCTGCTGGGCGTTTTTTATTTTAAATTTTTTCTAAATTGAGTAGGATTAATACCCACAAACGATAAAAACACGCGATTGAAAGTTCTTAAACTTTCAAAGCCGCAAAGAACGGAAATTTCCGTTATGCTTTTTTCCGTTGTTAGAATTAGGTTCTTAGCATTATTTATTTTTAATAAGTTCAGGTAGGTATTAAACGGGATGCCTACCTTTCTTTTAAAAAGTTTAGAAAGATAGGCGTAGTCGTACCCAAGTTTATTAGCGATTATGGAAAGGTTGCATTCGCTCGTGTAGAGCGTTTCCGTTAACAATAACATTTCAAGTAAAACGTCTTGTCCTTTCGTCCGTGGATGATATTCCCTATTCTTCTCAAACGCAGCGATAACGGAATACACAAAGGATTTTTGTTCCCAAAAACTTTCGGGGAATTTATTCTCCACGGCATACTCGAATAAATTATCCGTCGGTAAGGCTTCAAC
>JAFTHR010000169.1 GCA_017457345.1 Clostridia bacterium
ACGATAAACTTCGCCCCTGCCGCAAGCGCTTGTTGGCATTGCTCTGCGTTAATGACCGTGCCTGCGCCGATATTCATATCGGGATAGTTCTTGCACGCGTATGCAATCGCTTCCGCCGCACAAGCCGTGCGGAAAGTGATCTCCGCGCACATAATTCCGTCCTTTTTTAGCGCGGTGAGAATTTTATCCGTTTCAGAAAGTTCTTTAATTACCACTACCGGTATTCTCTTATCCATAAATTGCACTCCTTATATTGTTATAACAAATATCTTTTGCAAGCGTTTCCGCTCCGCTAAAATCGTACTCACCCTTTTCCACAAGGTCGCCTAAATAACCGCACAAAATACGGCGGAAAAAGTCGAACCGCGCATACGAAGAAAAACTACGCGAATCCGTCAACATCCCAAACGACGTGCCAAGCACCGAATACTCCGCAACCGTTTTTAAGTTTTTACGAATTCCTTCTACCGTATCGTTAAACCACCAAGCCGCACCCGCGCGCACCTTTCTAAACGCGCCCGTCGCCGCAATGATGGATGGCAAGTTGCCGTCGTTAAGCGTGTAAATCACCGTTTCCGGGCGTTCCGCATCAGGGAGTTGCGCAAAGAAACGCACTAAGTCTTTCACGCTTTGCTCTTCCCCGATCAAGTCGAACCCAGCGTCCGCGCCGCAACGAGTAAACATTTCGGGGTTGTTGTTTCGAATAACGGCAAAATGCAGTTGCATAATCATTTTGCGCTTAGCGTATTCTTTGGCAAACCACACGAGCAAGAACCCAAAGAATTTTTCTTTTTCTTCTTCGTTAAGCGAGCCGCGGCGAGCGAAAATTTCTGCCGCTTCCGCTTCGGTTGCGTACGCTTTCGGGAAACGTTCAAAACCGTGATCGGAAATTTTACATCCCTTTTGCACGAAGTAATCGAGCCGATTTTCAAGCGCCGTTAACAACCCTTTCAGCGAACTAATTTCCGTACCTGCCGCCTTGCTAAGTGCAGACAAGTATTCGTTTGAGAGTGCAAATACCTTGTCCGGACGGAAAGTGGGAGAAACTTGCGTGTTTTGATACCTGCCGTGCGCTTTTAAGTTGTCGATCGGATCGTCCGTAGTTGCCACGTATTCCACTTTATAACGGGAAAGCAAGGTGGAAACGGTTGTGGTTTTAAGCACCGCCGTTGCTTGCCTATAAATCCGCTCCGCACTTTCTTTATTGAGCGGCTCGTTGATCCCAAACACTTGTTTGAGTTCCATATGCGTCCAGTAATACAGGGCGTTGCCCGCGAGTTTGGGCACGATTTCGGCATACTTTAAAAACTTCTCTTTATAACTTGCGCCGCCCGTGATATACTCTTCGTCTACGCCGCAAAGGCGCATTGCCCGCCATTTATAATGGTCGCCCGCCAGCCACAATTCACCGATATCGGAAAAGCCTGCGTCGGCAGCGATTTTGTTTTGATCGAGATGGCAATGATAGTCGATAATCGGCAAATCCTTTACTAAACTATAAAGTTTTTTCGCCGTTTCGCTACCAAGCAGCAACTCTTCTCCAAAAAATTCTTTCATTCTTTACACTCCGCTATACGCCGAGAACCCGCCGTCTACGGGGATAATCGTACCCGTTACGAACCCACTTGCATTATCGTCTGCAAGCCACATAAGCGTACCGATAAGGTCGGAAATTTCACCGAATTTCTTCATAGGCGTTGCCGCAAGGATTTTGCCCGTACGAGCCGTGGGCGTGCCGTCTTCGTTATACAAAAGCGCTCTGTTTTGGTTGGTGACGAAGAACCCCGGAGCAATGGCGTTGCAACGGATGTTGCAGGGCGCAAAGTGCACCGCAAGCCATTGCGTGAAGTTGGAAATACCTGCTTTCGCCGCGCTGTACGCGGGGATTTTGGTCAAAGGACGGTATGCGTTCATAGAGGATACGTTAATGATGTTGCCACCCGTTTTCACCATATCTTCCGCGAATACTTGCGTCACCAAAAAGGCGCTCGTAATGTTCAAGTCGAACACGAATTTTAAACCGCTTTCTTCAAGCGCGAAGAAATCCTTTACCCCTTCTAAATCGGGCGTCATAGTTTCGTTGTCCGTGGAAGCGCGGGGATTGTTGCCGCCTGCGCCGTTAATTAAGAAGTTTACAGGCCCGAAACTTTCGTTAATCGTTTTCTTGCTTTCAATAATGCTTTGTTTATCTAAACAGTTGCAACGCACCGCAATGGCGTTTTCACCGATCTCGTCGGCGTATTTTTTCGCCGCTTCGTAATTGATATCCAAAAGGGCTACCTTTGCACCCTCCGCCGCAAGCGCCTTTGCAAATTCACTACAAATGATCCCACCTGCACCCGTAATTGCCACTACCTTGTTCGCTAATTTCATATTATTTTTCCTCCTTCAATTTTTCTAACATATCCCACACGCCAAGCATATACATAATGCCGAGCGCACGATCGTAAAGCCCGTACCCGGGGCGTACCGTGCCCGGTTTTTCATCCCATAAATGACGGCCGTGATCGGGGCGGATATAGCCCTTAAAGCCGCAATCGTGATAGGCTTTTAAAATGTTCAAAATGCCCGTGTCGCCATCGCAATCTCTGTGGCTGGCTTCCGAAAAATCTCCGTTTTCAAAGTGCTTCACGTTGCGGATGTGCGCAAACGCAATTCTATCGCAATGCTTTCTTACGATTGCCGCCACGTCGTTATTCGGGTTGGCGTTTAAACTGCCCGAACAAAGGGTTAAGCAGTTGTACGGATCGTCTACCATCTTTAAGAATCTATCAATACTCGGCTCGTCCACAAGCAATCTCGGCAAGCCGAAGATATCCCAAGGGGGGTCGTCCATATGGATTGCCATTTTGATATCGCACTCGCGGCAGGTGGGCATAATCGCTTCTAAGAAGTACTGCAAGTTCGCCCAAAGTTTTTCTTTCGTCACCCCTTCGTAGGCTTTAAAGAGTTCGTCTAATTTCGCCATCCGTTCAGGCTCCCAACCAGGGAAGGACATATTGTACTTTTCGGTGAAATCCAAAATGTACTTTGCCATGGCGTTATAGTCGTCTTGAATCATATTTTTTTCATAGAAGAGCGCCGTGGAACCATCACCCACTTCGTGGAATAGGTTGCTACGCGTCCAGTCGAAAATCGGCATAAAGTTATAGCAAATTACCTTCACGCCAAATTCCGAAAGATTACGAATCGTCTCTTTGTAGTTTTCAATATATTGATCGCGCGTAGGCAGGCCGATTTTAATATCGTCGTGCACGTTCACAGATTCCACAACGTCGATATTGAACCCGTACTTTGCGCATTGCTCTTTCACCTGCGCAATTTCGCTCTTTTGCCATACCTCACCCGGCATCTTGCCATGCAACGCCCACACGATCCCCTGTACGCCGGGGATTTGTTTGATATCCGAAAGTTTAATTCGGTCGTTCCCTTCTCCGTACCAACGGAACGTCATTTGCATAATTTTTCCCTCCTATTTTCTAAATATCGGGTGACCGCTTTCAAGCCAAAGTTCCAATCCTCCAAGGTGTGAAAGTGTTTCCCTTCGCGCAGGTAAAACCCTACGCAACCATCCGTTCTCGATTCGCCCGCTACGGGCATCCCATTTGGAGATATAATCCCCCGCTCTCCATATAATTCCCAAATCTCGCTTGCCGCTACACAGCAAAGAAATTGACTTTCATTGTCCGCCCAGATATCTTCCGTTGCGCCACCGATATACGCCGCGCGCGGCGCGATAAGCGCAAGAAGATGATGTTGATCGAAGGGGAGTTCGTCTTCTTTGTCCACGTACCGTTGCCAGTTAATCGTAAACCAATACGGGAAGTTTTTACAAATATCGCTTAGCCTTTCGCCGCCCGCGTTTCGTCCCCTTGAAATCGCCGCGCCCGAACAACCCGAATCGTTGGCACAAACAAACGAGAATCGTTCGTCCGTCGCCGCCGCAACCAGCGCAGTTTTCCCTAACCGAGAATGCCCTGCTACTCCGATTTTCGAAGGATCGACTTCTTCACGCGTTCGTAAATAGTCTTGCATCCTACTCGCCATATACGCCCAATACGCGATTTTTCCTCTTTCGTGCGGCTTGCGTTCGCCCTCTTGGAATAATCCCGCCAAACCGTTTTCAAAATCCCCGTCGTCAGTGGTCGCGTCCGTATAGCAAACAACAAACAATCCGTATCCTTGCGATAATATCTCTCGTGCAGGCAAGTACTCGTCGGGTACGTCCGCTCGAAAATTCAAATACACCACCACGGGCACTTTTTCCACGCTTGCAGGGAGCAGTAGTTGAGTGGGTACAACGTGCCTTTTTTCGTTTTGTTCAAACTCGAACGTCACCTCTTCCCAAATACTGTTTTCCACCAGAGCGGGTTTTTTCTCTACCGCGATTTTAGGCAAAAGGACAGGAGGCAATTCTCCGTATTCTTCTTGGAGTACCGTCGTTCGAATTTCTTCGCGTAGCGTTTTCCACTCCGCTAAATCGTGCGCCGTTTTTTGGTGGATCGTTCGCACCGACGGCACCTTTCTACGATTCAGTTCTTTTTTTAATTCATTCATATCAAATTTGTATTTCCTTGCCGCCGCTCTCATACGCAGCAAGCATAATTTTTACCGCGTTTGCCGCCTCTTTCCCGCCTATCGAAAACCTTTCGCCTTTTTCTACGTGCCTATAAAAATCTTCGATAAGCGCGCCGTGCCCCGAACCGTATACCCGTTTCCCATAACCCGGTGCGGTAGACCAATCGTA
>JAFTHR010000170.1 GCA_017457345.1 Clostridia bacterium
AAAAAGTGTATGGATTTTATGGCCGAAATGCGTAATTCGCTTGGTTTTACAGCCACGTCCTTGAATTTAGGGGGCGGTTTCGGCGTTTGGTATACCGACGAGGATAGAAAAATTAGCCCTGAAGAATACGCGGAATACGTTTCGGCACTCGTTGCTACGGTGAAAGAAAAAGCGGTGCAAAACGGGCTTCCTTTGCCGAAATTATTGATTGAACCTGGTCGATCAATCGTTTGCGAAGCGGGTATTACTTTATATACGGTTGGTGCAATTAAAGAAATTCCCGGATTAAAGAAGTATCTTGCCGTAGACGGCGGTATGTTCGATAACCCGCGCTACGCGCTCTATCAATCGAAGTATTCGGCGATTTTAGCCAACCGTGCAAACGAAGCGCCGGAAGAACTTGTGTCGGTTGCAGGGAAGTGCTGCGAAAGCGGGGATATCGTTGCGCCGAACGTGTATTTGCCAAAGGCAAACCTTGGCGATTTAGTCGCCGTGTTCTCAACGGGCGCTTATAACTATTCTATGGCAATGAATTATAACCGCAATCTCGTTCCCCCGTGCTTACTCGTGAAAGACGGCAAAGCGGAGTATATCGTCCGCCCGCAATCGTATGAAGACATCACGAGAAACGACGTTATTCCCACCCGTTTACAAAAGAAATAATTTTTCGCGCGGATTCGACGGGAAAATCGCAATCATTCCGTTCGTGCGCTTGCCTTTTTGGTATAAAATCGGTATAATAATGGTATATGATTGAATTTTTTGAGTTATTAGCAACCTTTCTTGCCGTTGTAGTCGTTTTAACGTTGCACGAATTTGCACACGCGCTTACGGCTTACAAATGCGGAGATCCCACGGCAAAATACGCAGGGCGGCTTTCCTTAAATCCTATGCGTCATTTTGATCCGCTCGGGCTTATTTCGTTTACGCTAATGGGATTTGGTTGGGCAAAACCCGTTCCTGTAAATCCTTATAACTTTAAAAAATACACCCTTGGGTGCTTTTTAACTTCAGCGGCAGGGGTGCTTACGAATCTTGTATTTGCCCTTCTGTTTTACCCGATCTTGCAACTGACGTTTATGTATTTGTTGCCAAATCTTGAAGGCACGTACGCATTCTATTTCTTTTTGGAACTTTGCTTGCAATTATACACCCTTTCCCTTTCTTTTTGCATCTTCAATTTATTGCCTTTCTATCCCTTAGATGGGTTCAATTTAGTGGCGTCGTTGAACAAAAAACGCGGAAAAGTGTTTACTTTCTTGCAAAAATACGGGCAAACGATTTTGCTCGGCTTAATTTTAATCAACCTGTTGTCACGTTATTTCTACGTACTTTCGTACGTGAACGTGCTGGGGTATTTAATGGACTTCGGCTTTTTGATTTTCGGCACGCCGATAACGGCGTTTTGGTCGCTTATCTTTGCACTATAATAGAACTAACCATATTTGGAGAACGTAAATGGATAAATTAACCGTAGATTCGGTCAAAAACTTTGAAACGGACGTTGATTATACCACCGTCTTAGATAATTTCGAAGGTCCGCTCGATTTGTTGCTCTATCTGATCAACGAAAATAAAATTGAAATTAAGGATATTTTCGTTTCTCAAGTGACGGAGCAGTTCCTTTCGTATATGAAAGGCTTGCCGTACCTTGACGTGGACAAAGCAAGCGATTATCTCAATATCGCCGCCACGATTATCGACATTAAGGCACGTAGCCTGTTGCCGCCGACGGAAGACGAGTGGGATTCGTATAACGACGAATACGAAGATCCGAAAGAAGAACTTATCCGCGCCATTGAAGAGTACAAGATGATCAAGGAAGAAACGGTCAAACTCAAGGAAATGGAAACGGTTGGCTACTTCTTTAAAGCGCCTGATAAAGAGTATTGCTCGGTGAAAGTTAAGTATAAGGATTTCACACTCGACGGACTTGTAGACGCCTTTACGAAGTTAATGCTCAAGCGCGAAGCGTTAAAGATCGGCGTAGCCGCGCCTAGGGAAATCCCCAAAGATCGGTTTACGGTTAAAGAAAAGATCGTACATATTCGTTCAACTCTTAAAGAGAAAGACTCGTTCTTGTTCGAAGACTTGTTTGACGACGATTATTCTACGCCGGAAATCGTGACGACTTTCCAAGCGCTTTTGGAACTTTTAAAACATCAATTCATTACCGTGGAGCAAGACGAGTTGTTTTCTTCCATTACCATTAGAAAAAATCCTGATATAAGTGAGGACGCAGAAATTGGACAGATTGACGAATATAATTGAGGGAATTTTGTTTGCTTCGGGAGACGCTGTTTCCGAAGATTTGATTAAAGAAAAATTAGAGATCAAGAAAATCGACATGGATAAAGCAATCCGTGCCTTAGAGAGAAAGTATACGGGGGAGTGTGGTATTCGTTTCTTACGCTTTAACCACAAACTGCAATTTGCCTCAAACCCCGATTATAAGGAAGAAATTTCCGGCGTTTTGAACCAAATCCGTGAAAAAGAATTCACCCGTACCATTTTGGAATGCGCGGCGATTATCGCGTATAAACAACCGATTACGCGTGGTGAACTAGAAGCGGTGCGTGGGGTTAATAGCGACTACGCCCTTGCAACCCTTCAAAACTTGGATATGATTTACGCCTGTGGCAGAAGAGAAACACCTGGTAAACCCGTGCTGTTTGCCACGACGGATAACTTCTTAAAGCGGTTTAACATTAAATCCCTTTCCGAACTTCCCGATTACGAAATTTTGATGGAAAAAATCAACGAATCGAAATCGCAACCTTCGAGCACGTATTTGTACGAGAAAGACGTTTACGATCCCGAAAGCGAACAGGTGGAAGAAGAACGCAGAAGAGCCGAAGAGTTTTTGGAAGGGTTTGAACTTCCCGATATGTTAGACGGCGAAGACGATCTCGTCCGCATTGAATAATTTTTCTTAAATAAAACATACAAAAATTGTAATTTGCTCATATTATCGATATGGGCAAATTCTTTTTTTACGCCGTTTTACTCCTTTTGATCGTCGTTTTCTTATTATTTTTACCCTTTTTCTTCTCGGTAAAATCGTACTTCGATTTAAAGAGCAAAAAAGTGGCGTTTTCGGTGTATTTTTTCGATTTATTAAAGGTATTCGGCGGATACGCCACCTTATATAAACAAGGATTTGCCTTTCACGTAAAGAAAAATAAAGCGATATTATTGCCGTTTAACGAAATGGGCGAAGAGAGTAAAAAATTCTCGTTCACAAAATGCTTTAAACGAACGAAAACCTTTGTTTTTACCCATTCGGGCGCAGAGCATCTATTTCTCGCCGCGCCGTTTCACGCCTTAATTTCGGCGTATTTTATGCGAAAGAATAGCAATATGGAAGAGAGAAGTTTATTGTATCT
>JAFTHR010000171.1 GCA_017457345.1 Clostridia bacterium
CAAACGCTCGTCGAAAATCTTCCAGAACAAGTCCATATCTCCGCCGGAAGACAACGCTACGTCTACAAGGTTAATGGTGACAACGCCTTGATTAAATCGACCGTAATACTTCGGTTTGCCGTTTTCATCCACGTAGGGGGTTAAGAAACTGCGGCAGCCCATACAGGTATAGCAATGACCTTCGCCGTTCTTATCCACCTTATATTCAAGCATTTTCTTTTCGGAAATATAGTCCGGCACCATTCTCTTTGCCGTACATTTAGCCGCAAGTTCCGTTAAGTACCAGAACGGCTTTTCTTCCGAAATGTTATCTTCTTCAAGCACGTAAATAAGTTTCGGGAACGCCGGCGTAATCCACACGCCTTCTTCGTTCTTTACGCCTTGAATACGTTGTTTTAACGTTTCTTCAATAATTAAAGCAAGGTCTGCCTTTTCTCTTTCGCTACGAGCCTCGTTCAAGTACATGAACACCGTTACGAACGGCGCTTGACCATTCGTGGTAAGAAGAGTCACCACTTGATATTGAATCATTTGGATGCCTTTTCGAACTTCGCCACGCAAACGCTTTTCGGTGATTTTTGTAATCTTTTCCTCGTCGAACACGCCTGCTTCGGCAAGTTCTTCCGCAACTTCTTTGCGGATTTTTTTACGGCTTACGTCTACAAACGGCGCTAAATGCGTGAGCGAAATACTTTGCCCACCATATTGGTTGGAAGCAACTTGCGCGATAATTTGGGTTGCAATGTTGCAAGCCGTGGAGAAACTATGCGGGCGTTCGATAAGCGTACCCGAAATAACCGTGCCGTTTTGAAGCATATCTTCAAGGTTCACCAAGTCGCAATTATGCATATGTTGCGCGAAATAGTCCGCATCATGGAAGTGAATAATCCCTTGATCGTGCGCCTGAACGATATCGTTCGGCAATAAAATACGGCGCGTAAGGTCTTTCGATACTTCCCCTGCCATATAGTCTCTTTGTACACTATTCACCGTGGGGTTCTTATTCGAGTTCTCTTGCTTCACTTCTTCGTTGTTGCACTCGATAAGCGTGAGGATTTGCGCATCCGTTGTGTTGGACTTACGAACAAGCGCACGAGTATAACGGTAGGTTATATATTTACGCGCCAAAACGAACGCCTTCATATCCATAAGGCGGTTTTCAACCATGTCTTGAATTTCTTCAACGCTAACCGAACGACCCATGCGCATACACTCGTCTAACACCGCACGTGCGAGCGCATCAATATCACTCTCTTTAATACGAGCCATCTCGTCGATTTCTTTGTTGGCTTTTTTAACTGCGTTGATAATTTTATCGATATTGAACGGCATTTCTTGCCCGCTTCTTTTGATAATGTTCATATCTTCGCCTCCTCTTTTATTGTGAAAAATATACAAGATATTGTATTCGAAAAATCGATTAACACACAATATCTTGTACTCGAACCCTTTTAGCTTTATTATTATACCACATCTTGGGGTAATGTCAAGCAAATGAACACAAGAAAATATATATGAAATACTTATAACTTACTTTTGCTCTTACTTTACTATTTTTCGTAAAAAACAATAAATCATTTATAAAAAAAAGTATTTTAAAAAAAATGCATTTTTCGATATTTTTCGACTTTTAATTTTTCCCTTTCTCTTTCCCTTTATTTTTTGCGTTTTTTTAATGAAAATACCCAAAGTTTTTGCAAAAATACAAAACTTTGGGTATTGTTTGTTTATTCATAAGTAAAACTTATATTTCTACTACGTGAGTTTTTATCAATTCTTTCCTAATTCATTGATCGCGCACGCGTATAACTTGGAGAGCGTTTCGCTATCTTCCACTAATTTATGCAAGCGCTCTTCACCGCACACGGGAAGGTACTGGCTACGGAAGAAACGTTCGCGTTCCGCCGTTTCCTCGTCGAATAACAAATCGCTACGTTCCATGCGGGAATCCGTTAGAGAAATAGCAGGGAAAATTCTACGAGCGGCAAGAGACGAATCTAGCGAAATTATCATATTTGCTGCCGAAGAGAGTTCACCATAAAGCGTTCCAAAAGAAGAATCGCTTGCCATTGTGGTGCATGCACACGCGAGCCCAAGCGAGCCGCCTTGCTCAAAATTACGAGCCGAGCCAAAATACTTTTTGATAAAGCGAACCGTTTGCGCAGAAATTCCGCCTGCGGTTTTCGGTTCGTTTGCAGCGTACGCGCTTTCGTAGCATTTAGCAAGCGCGGATAACGAATCTACGATTACGAATACGTCCTTTCCCGTTTCCGCACGGCGTTTTGCACGTTTCAACAAAAACTCTGCGGCAAACACGTGCTCGGCATCCGTCTCTTCAAAGGACGTGCAAACAAAGTTTTCTCTAGGGAGAATACTCAAAAATTCTTCCGAAGATTCCGGTGCTTGGTCGATAAGCAACGCAAACACTTCCGTTTCGCCTTGTTTTACAAGCGACTTACAAAGTTCTTTTAAGAAGAAGGTTTTTCCGGATTTCAAGGAAGCACTCACTAAGCAACGTTGCCCTTTCCCCATAGGCAAAAACCATTCCAAATACTTTTCGGTGATAGAAAGTTCGTCTTCCTCAAACGAAATACGTTCAGTAGGATAAATCCCCTTGAGCGAATCAAATTTTGCACGAGCGGACTTTTTATAAGGCGCACCGTTGAGTTCAAGCATTTCGGATAAAACGAGCACGCCTAATCGGCGCTCTGCGTGGCAAGCGATCACGTCGCCGTCTCTTAAATCGTAAAAACGGATTTGTTCCACCGTCACGACCACTTTATCTTGTGCAGGCTTTCCGTTTAAATTAAAAAGGGACGAAACGCCGTTCACCGTTTCCAGTTGTCCAACGTAAACCGCCGCGGAAGACGTTTTATTTGCGTATTGAGAAGAAGAATCCGCCACGAAAATTACGTTCTTTTTTTCTTCTGGGCTCCGCAAGGCATTTAAATCCACGGGATTTTCCACCGTTTCCTGCGCCGAAATCGGTTGCTCGGAAAGAGCGTAGCGAGCGCGGATTTCTTCTAATTTTTGCACGATTTCAGGGTCAAAAAAGTCATTTTTTATAGGCGCGCCAAGGTTCGTGCGTTCTACCGGTTGTTTTTCCCCGCACAAAATAGCGGCGATCTCGTTCACAAGTTCGCCTTTTTTCTTTTTGGTGGGACTTTCAACGCCGATATAGCGGGCAACAGGACGCAATGTCCAAAGCCCGTGTCCGCGCAAGAAAGCCAAGCATTCAGTTTTTAAACCGTTTGCGCCTTTTTTCATTTTCTATCCTTCGTGCGTTCCATAAGTATGATTTTCGTATTATTATCGTCGGAAATGTCTTCACGAGAGAATTCCAACACGTCTTTATGGCAAACGTCCACGTCCTCGTCGTCAAACAAGTTCAAGAACGGTTCTGCCTTATCGATATCCATATCCAAACTACGCGTTTTATAGTGCATAGGAATGACGATTTCCGGCATCATTCTATCCACGTATTCTTTGGCAAGTTCGGAATCGAGCGTATAATTACCGCCCACGGGAATCAGCAAGATGTTCACGGGTAATAAAAGTTCAAGTAGTTCCGACGTGCACTCTTCGCCTAAATCGCCAAGATGGCAAACGTCAATCCCATCCATACGGAACTTAAAAATGACGTTCTCACCGCGACGACGACCGCCTACTTTATCGTGATAACTCTTAATCCCCGTAATTTCCACACCCGGCAACTCGTAAGCGCCGTCCGTGTTGAAAATTTGCGGATTTCCCGTTATTTTCTTCACGTTATTGTGGTCAAAATGATCGTGACTAACCGTCACCGCATCTGCTTTGAGATGATCGGGCAATTCATAACTAATACCTCCGTAAGGGTCGGTAATAATCGTAGTGCCCGTACTCTCTGTTAGTTTGAAGCACGAATGCCCCAAATACTGGATTTTCATTTCTCCTCCGAATTACTGTTTACTTGTGCAACTATTTCAAGTTGCATTTCTTGTATTTCTTTTTCAAAAATTAACGAATAACAAAGCGCAATCGTGCATTTCTCCACACGAATATCACACGTGATTTTATG
>JAFTHR010000172.1 GCA_017457345.1 Clostridia bacterium
CTTTCGGCAAAAATTAGCGACTATTTGGTGAAAGTTTCTGCAAGCGGAATTTCCCTTTCAGACGAGAGAACGGTAAACACGTTGCATAACAACGTGGGAGACATGGCGCGTATTGCCGAACTTGCCGATAACTTTACGAAATATACTCGCCGCGAAGTGCGCGATAATCTCCGTTTCTCGGATGGGATTATGGAAAAGGTGCAAAACATGTACGAACTCGTGAAAGAGCAGTATGGCTTAGTAAAGAAAATTATTCTTGAAGGCGATCGCTCGCTGATTGAACAATCGGATGGCGTGGAAGAAAAAATCGACGCCACGAGAAAGGAACTGGTGGCGGAGCATATCGTTCGGTTAAGCCAAGGGAAATGCCGCCCCGAAAACAACACGGTATTCGTAAACATGGTTTGCAACTTAGAACGTATCGGCGACCATTTAAGTTTCATTGCACACAGTAGAGATTACATTTGATAAAGAGGTTTTTTATGGAAACGCGATTGTATCAAAAACGTCTTCCGTCCTTGGGGGTATACGACGTGGTTGTCGTAGGCGGCGGTCCTGCTGGGATCGGTGCGGCGGTGAGCGCAGTACAAGAAGGTGTGAGCGTACTTTTAATAGAAAAAGCAGGCGTTGTGGGCGGATGCTTAACAATCGGGCACGTTTCGCCGATTTCAGGGGATTACGTGCCGAACACGGTGGCGGAAAAGATCAATCGCAGATTGAAAAACGGATCTACGAAACTCGATTTGGTGCACGATTTTGAAACTGCAAAAGTTGAACTCACCGAATTCTTGGAAGAAGCAGGCGTTGAAGTGTTGTTAAACACTTCAGTCGTGGATGCAATCGTTGAAAATGAAAGAATAAAGAGTGCGGTAATCGCCACCCAAAAAGGTTTGTTTTCCGTGGAAGGGAAAACGTTTATAGACGCTTCGGGTGACGCCGTTCTTGCTACCTTTGCAGGAGAAGAGATTATGGTGGGCAGAGCGGACGGGTTAACGCAACCCGTAAGCATTATGTTCACCCTGTATGGTATCGACGAGAACCAAACGATTATGTGCTACAACGAAGTGATGGATACTCCGCTTAAAAAAGGCTCGTATCAAACGCTTTGCAAACAGGCTTGCCAAAGCGGAGAATTGCCGGAAACGGTGAGCGTGGTACGCTTGTACTGGAACGGCAAAAAAGGCGAGCGGCTTGTAAACGCTTCGCAGGTAAACGGCGTAGACGGGACCGATCCCAAGGCTTGTGCGAAAGCGCAAGCGGAACTTCGCCGCCAACAAAAGAAAATTGTTAATTTTCTTCGCAACAACGTAGAAGGGTTTGAAAACGCCCAAGTGAAAGATAGTTCGGATGGGATCGGCGTTCGCGAAACGGCAAGAGTAAAGGGGCTGTACGTGATCACCGCCGAAGATTTAATCGAAGGGAAAACGCATGAAGACGTGGTGGTTCACAAGGCTTCGTTTGCGATTGATATTCACAATCCGTCCGGCTCGGGGCAGGCAGAGAGTACAGGGCTTCCCGTTGTGCCGAAACAATACGATATTCCTTACCGTGCGCTCGTGCCGCTCAAATCTAAAAACTTGTACGTAGCGGGGCGTTGCATTAGCGGTACGCACCGTGCAATGGCTTCGTACCGAGTGATGAACATTTGTATGAACGTGGGCGAAGCGGCAGGGATCGGTGCGGCGATTTGCGCTAAGGAAGGGAAAGCGCCGAGTGAACTTCCCGCAAAAGCCGTGCAACAAAAATTGATCGAACGCGGCGTTTCGTTATTTGATTAACGGGTCGGCAAGGAGAAAAAAATGAAAATTAGAAAAACGTTGTTATTAGCAGGCCTTTTGGCTTGCTTTTTAACCCTTTCGGGGTGTGGCTACCAGCCCCCCGTAGGGATTTCCGCAATTCGTAAAACGGCAACCGACGGGCTTGTGGACACGTACACCGTGTATTATACGAACGGCAAAACGGACACCTTTACCGTGAAGAACGGTGAAGACGGCGTGAACGGGCGCGACGGCGAAGACGGCACGAACGCAACGGGCGTGACGGTGGAAGATTTGTATAATGCGTACGTGGAAGAGTACGGCGAAATTACCTATGCGGAGTTCTTGGATTTATACCTTTCGGGAAACTCTTCCGACGTAAGCACTACGGTTGCAAATTGTTTGCGTTCCTGCGTAAAAGTGTACGCCGAGTTCCAGGAATCGGATGGGATGGGCGGTATGAAAGATACTGCGTACACAGGCGGTGGCGTTATCTACGAGTTGGGCTCGAACGATACGTATTTAATTACGAATTATCACGTGGTACACTACCCGAATTTAGCGGGCGGAGAAGCTTCGGAAAACATTCATTGCTACTTATACGGGAGTGAGAGTGCGCCCTACCGCACCGAAGAAACGCCGAACGAACTTACGTACGACGATTACGCCGTTCCTTGCACGTACGTTGGCGGATCGATCGTGTACGATATCGCGGTGTTAAAAGTGAATACTGCCGATATTTTAGCGATCAATCCAGACGTGTGCGAAGTGACTCTCGCCGAAGAGTATCACGTGGGGCAAACGGCAATTGCAATCGGGAATCCTAATTCCAACGGAATTAGTGTGACGAAAGGGGTGGTTAGCGTTGAAAACGAAAACATCTCTCTTTCGCTAGACGGGACTTATCGAGATTATCGTTGTATTCGGATTGATACGCCCCTTTATCACGGTAATTCTGGCGGCGGATTGTTTAACGATAAAGGGCAATTATTCGGCATCACCAACGCTGGAGAACAAACGGATCAAAACATCAACTACGCAATCCCTTTCCAAATTTTTAGCGCGGTGTACGACGGCGTTTTGGAACATTATACCGACGGCGTTTCCGAAACGAACGGCGTTTGTAAAACGACGATAGGCGTCACCGTTCACCAAACGAATTCTAAGTACGTGTACGATTCTTCCAAGGGCTACGGCAGAACGGTTTGTGAAGTGCTCGTAAACGAAGTGGTTGCAGGGGGCAAGGCGGCTATGACGGGCGTTCGCGCAGGAGACGTAATCACCGCGATTGTAATCGACGGCGTGGAGTATGCCGTGGAACAAAATCACCATATTGCAGACGCGCTGTTGCATGTTCGTGTGGGTTCGGTTATCTCCATAAAATACCGCCGTGGCGGCGCGATAGGAGAGAGCACGCCGTATACTCTTGCGTTGAGCGATTTAGTTTGGATTGAATAATTGCGAAAAGGGATAGAGAACAAGTTCCCCGTCGTGTTTGAAAGCACGGCGGGGTTTTTATTATCCTATCAGCAATTTTTTTTATAAAGTTTGCGAAAAAAAATAAAAAAAAGGGCGAATTGAGTATTGACAATATGCGTGCGTGTGTGATAGAATAAGACTATACTGAGTTATTATTTGCTCAAAGAAATGTAGGTGGTGAAATCTATGAAGAGTAAAATGAAACGGTTTATAGCGGCAACTGCACTTGCGGTATCAATGGTATCCGTGTCCGCTCTTGCGGCGGGTTGTGTTGGCACGTCGTCTAAACCCGGGAATTCAAAACCCTCTCAATCTTCTTCGAATTCTTCTTCGAGTTCGTCTTCGAGTTCTACGCCGTTGGCTTTGCGTACCTTGTATTTTAGAGAGAACGGCGCAACGGGCGGAAGTATGAGCGTACTTCGTTTGTATCCGGGGGATATGGTGACGCTTGCGCCGAACGCATACACGAGAACGGGTTATACGTTCAAGGGTTGGGCTACGAGTGCAAACGGTATGGTAATGTACTTAGACGGTTCGAACTATATCATGGGGGAAGAAGTATCTTATGAACTTTTTGCCGTTTGGCAAAAGATTGAATATCCCATTACATATGAACTCAACGGCGGCGTTGCGGCGGAAAATCCTGCAACGTACACGATTGAGGATACGTTCACGTTCGCTTCGCCTACGAAGAGCGAATATACGTTCGCGGGCTGGTATACCGATCCCGAATTTGAAAATCCTAAGTCTAGCGTTTCTGCGGGAGAATACGGTGAACTTACGCTTTACGC
>JAFTHR010000173.1 GCA_017457345.1 Clostridia bacterium
CGTGCGCTCCCTACGGCGTTCGGGATCTCTTTTGTTTGGGCGATCTTTTTGGTGATGATTGCAAAATTCTTTATCACGGGAGTGAATATCGGCGCGGGAATTCCTTGCGGTGTATTCGTACCCGTAATCGCCATAGGTGCGTGTATCGGTGCGGCGCTCAACCAAGTGTATTTATCTGTGGGTTGGATTGAAAAAGAGTACTGTGACCTAATCGTGATGATTTGTATGGCGGCGTTCTTTACCACGATTGTACGCGCGCCGCTTACGGGCATTATTATGGTGTGTGAATTCACGTGGAGTTTTGCTCCGCTTTTACCCGTTGTGATCGGGGTGGCAATCGGTTACGTAATCGGCACGGTTTCCACGCACGACGGGTTGTACGAGGAATTGCTTGAAATGTACTTGCACGAATCCGGCACGCAAGAACACGCCGAAAAGGAGATGTTCTTCGTCACGGTGAAAGAGGGCTCGTTAGCAGAAAAACGGTGCGTGCGAGATATCCTTTGGCCGAACGAAGCGAAGGTGACGAAAATCGTGCGGGGCGAAGAGATTATTTTACCGGATGCCGACACGGTGTTCCACGCAGGGGATATTCTTACGGTGGTATGCCGCACGGATGCGCCCCAAAAGATACGGGATGAACTTTCACACGTATTTGGGTAAGTTCTAAAAACGCAAAAAATCGCATAGGAATAGGGAAGGACGAAAAGGCGGTTTTTCTATGCGGTTATACGGTGAGATTTTTAAAACGGTAAATGCTAGCGAAGCGTTCGCTGGCGCAAGGTGCGATTTTTTTCCGTGCGGCGGCGGGTATTTTCAAGGGGTGAAAACGCTTGGATATTTCTCCGCGGAGCGGGTAGTGCTCGTGTTTAAGCGTGCGGATATAGAAGTGCTTGGGCAAGACCTTTCGGTGGTAAAGTACTGCGAAGGGGATCTACAACTTTCGGGGAAAATTCGCGCGGTAAGCATTATCGAGGGCTCGGAAAGATGAAGGAAAGTTCTCGTTATATGCGTGTGATCGCGCGTGGTTATCCGCCTGAACGGCTAGTGAATAAATTGCGCCGAAAAGGCGTTCCACTTTATAGAATACGAAAAAAAGATAAGGACAGGGTTTCGTTTTCTATTGAGGCTAGCAAGGAACAAGAATTAAAACTTGCCTGTGCGGAAATCGGCTTTGCGTATACCGCTTTGGAGCGGTTTGACCTACGAAGGGAAGGATTAAAACGGATTCCACTATTGCTTGGCGCGGCGTTGTTTTTATTTCTCACCTGCCTTTCAAACCGATTCGTGTTCCGTATCGAAGTGTTGGGGGCAAAAGGGTTAGAAAATAAAATTCTTTCCGTATTAAACGAAAACGGCTTAAAAGAAAATAGAGCGTATGCGTTTGGGGAAGAAGAGAAAATTTCCGCAAAGGTATTAGAGATTGAAGGTGTTTCCTATTGCTCTATTCGAAAATTAGGCACGGCGGTGAAGGTGGAAGTGCAACTCTCCCCCTTTCAAAGCCCTTCTTTTCAAAGCGGGGATATGATTTGTAAAACGGGCGGGGAAATCCGCTCTATCACCGTGCTTTCGGGTACGCCACTAAAAGGTGTGGGAGAACGCGTAGAACGCGGTGAAACGCTTGTGGCAGGCTACTTAACGGTAGAGGGAGAAGAAGAGAAGCGAATTCCCACGGGCGTGATTGCACGCGTGGTGATCGCCCGCGCGTACGAAAAGGTTTTGCAGGCGGAGAGCGAAAGCGGCGCGTTCGCCAAAGCGAAATTCGAAGCGTTCGGCGTGGCGGTTGGCGGCGTGCAAACGATTGAGAAAAAAGAGATAATAAAAACGGATAAGGGATATTTAGTAAAAATGATTTACACAGTTGCCGAAAGTATGAACTTTTAGCGGCGTAGGGAGGAAAAATGAGGAGTAAAATCGCAGTAGAAACACAGTCGGTAGACCGTCTTTCTAGAGTGCTTGGCGCGTTCGACGAAAATCTGGATTTTATCGCTCGTGAACTAGGCGTGACGGCGTTCGTAGACGGACTGAAAATCGTTATCGAAGGGGAAGAAAAACAGGTAAAAACGGCGTTCTCCGTGTTGAACGCACTCGTGGCGCTTGCGGCGGAAACGGGGGAGATTGACAAAACGAAAACGGCGTATTGTTTAGAACTTGCCTTAGAAGATCGAGCGGAAGAAATTTTATCTATGAGTGAAGGCGTGGTAGCCGTCACCTACCGCGGGAAGCAGATCCGTTGCAAAACGGTAGGGCAAAAAGAATACGTGGAAAAAATCCGCAAAAACGCCGTGACGTTCGGCGTTGGACCTGCGGGAACGGGCAAAACCTATCTTGCCGTTTGTATGGCGGTAGCGGCGTTCAAAACCCGAAGAGTGGATAAAATTATTTTAACGCGGCCTGCCGTGGAAGCAGGGGAACATTTAGGTTTTTTGCCCGGCGATCTAGGGGCGAAAGTCGATCCGTACCTGCGCCCGTTGTACGACGCGCTCCAAGAACTTTTAGGCTTGGAAACGTACGCAAAACTTTTGGAAAAGGGCGTGGTAGAAGTTGCTCCTTTAGCCTACATGAGAGGGCGCACCCTTTCTAACGCGTTTATCATTTTAGACGAAGCGCAAAACACCACCAAAGAGCAAATGAAAATGTTCCTAACCCGTATGGGGGAAGGAAGCCAAATCGTGGTGACGGGGGACGTGACGCAAATCGATTTGCCCGAAGGAAAAAAGAGCGGGTTAATCGATGCGGTGGAAACGCTTACCGGTGTGGAAGGTGTTGCCGTTTGTAAATTAACGGCAAAGGACGTGGTTCGTCATCCGTTGGTAATGCGCATTATTCGCGCTTATGAGAAAAAGGAACAAAACGGACAAGCAAACGAGAAAAAATCGAGCGGCATAGCCGCTCGTAAGGAGGAAACGAATGAGTGATCAAAAGCAACGGTTAAAAACGGCGTTAACTCAAAAAGACTGGGTTAGTAGCGTGCTGCTCTTTATTTTTAACGCGGTGTTGCTTTCCGGCGCTTCTATCGGGCTGATGTTCTGGGGAAATAGCGGCGTGAAAGAAAAGGGGATGGAAATGAGTGCGGGCAGTTTGTACTACGTGGTGTTTTGCGTGGTATTGTTCGTCACCATTTTGTATCTGTATTTTCTGTTCGAAAACAGAGAGATATTAAAGAGTGTAGGCAAGATATTTTTGGTCTTTTCCATTATTTATACCTATTTATTCTCGGCGTTCGTGGTGGCGCATTATTTCAACGTGTACGCCCGCCCCGTGGTGCTTGCATCCTTGCTTGCGGTACTGCTAATAGGAAGAAAGGAAGCCATTTTCATCAACGTGGTTTGTGCCCTTTCTATGTTCACCATAGATAGTTTCTCTAAGGCCTACGAAAGTACGGAATGTTATTCGGCTCTTTTGATTTGCTTTACGGCAGGTACGCTTGCGGCGTTCGTTGGTTACGGCTTAAAAACCCGTTTGCAGGCAATGAGCGTTGGGGCAATCGTAGTTATTCCTATCGTGCTCATTATCGGGCTTTTGGAAATTTCCACGTTGTCAGAAGGCATTGGTAGCCAAGCCTTTTTTAGCCACGTGATAACGAAGATGGGCTACGGCGTTATCGGCGGGTTCTCTTCAATCGTGTTCTTCTTGGCGATTTTGCCTATCTTTGAATGGGTGTTTAATTGCGTGACGGCGTTCCGCTTGCGTGAACTCACCAACCACGAATCGAAACTTTTAAAGAAATTGCAAGAACAAGCGCCCGGTACTTTTAACCATTGCACTACGGTGGCGCAAATTGCCGAAGCGTGCGCTTTGAATTTGGGGGAAGACGTGGCGCTTGCGCGTGCTGCGGCGTATTATCACGACGTGGGCAAATTGCATCAACCAGACTACTTTACCGAAAACCAAGGCGACTATAACTTGCACGACGAGTTGACTCCTGAACTTTCGGCGGATATCATCCGTTCGCACACTCGCGACGGCTATCAATTAATCCGCGCAAACGGCTTACCCCGCGTGCTCGCGGATATTGCCGTGGAACATCACGGCACAATGCCCATTCGTTATTTCTACGCCAAGGCGCTTAAAATGACGGACGGCGATTTGAACATTGAAGATTTCTCCTATCCCGGGCCGAAACCCCAAACCAAAATTGCCGCGATTATCATGATTGCAGACGCTTCGGATGCAGCGGTACGCGCTTTATCGAACCATAGCGCGGAAGCAGTGGAAAGCGTTGTTCGCGAGATTATCGAAGAGAGAATGAACCTTGATCAGTTCTCGGATTGCGACATCACGATGGCGGACTTAACGGTGATTCGCCGCACGGTGGTGAGCGCGGTGACGGGTGCAAATCATCACCGCATCAAGTACCCTTCCATCCGTTATAAAAAGACGGACGGGAAAACGACGGGAGAGAACGTATGAGAGAGAACTTCGCGTTGCTTTGCGAGGAGGAAGAATTCTCCTTAGAAAGCGTACAAAAAATGGAGAAATCCTTACACGGGTTGGTCAAATCGGACGTTTTGCTTTGTTTTGAACTCGTGTTTGTCGGGCAGGAAGAGATTAGAAGATTAAACAAAGAAATGCGCGGAATTGACCGTGTGACGGACGTGTTGAGTTTTCCTGCGTTAGACGGAATTTTTCAAAAACCGATTCGCAAAAAAGACTTCCGCTACGAGTTAGATGAAGAAGGCAGATTGATCGTAGGATCGATCGCCCTTTGCAAAGAGAGAGCGGCAGAACAGGCAAAGGAATACGGGCATTCGTATGAACGCGAACTCAACTACTTAATCGTGCACGGCGTGCTCCATTGTTTGGGGTACGATCACGAGGACGAAAAGGATAAAAAAGTGATGCGTGAAAAAGAAGAAGAAATCCTTTTAAAAATGGGAATCACGCGCCAAGGAGAAAACGAATGAAAAGTGGATTTGTTGCCGTAATCGGCAAGGCGAACGCGGGGAAAAGCACGTTAATTAACGTGCTCGTTGGAGAAAAAGTATCGATCGTCTCCCCAAAACCGCAAACCACGCGGGATCGCATTTTAGGGGTGTTAACGGAAAAAGATTATCAAATCGTTTTCGTGGATACGCCGGGGATTTATAAAGCCCGCAACGCCTTGACGGATATGATGATGCGCACCACCAAAAAAAGCGCTGAATCGGTCGATTTTATTTTGTACGTGTTAGACGGGCACGACGGCGTGGACGAAACAGAATTCGAAGAGATTAAAAAGTACAAAGAACTTGGAATTCCCATGGCGATTGCCTATACGAAAATCGACATTATGCCCAAGGAAAACATTCCGCTCGATATGGCAAAGTTTTCCGATTCGGGCGTGGATTTAGACGTGTTCCCCGTGTCCGCGAGAAAGGGGCAAAACGTGAAGAATTTAAAATCGTTCTTGGTGGAAAAATTGCCGGAAGGGGATAAAATTTTTACGCAGGATATCGTTTCGGATAAGAGCGAACGGTTTATGATTTCGGAGATTATGCGCGAAAAGATCTTGCTCAAATTCGACCAAGAAATTCCGCACGGGATTGCTATCGTTATCAACGAATTTCGCTTAAACGAGAACGGCGTGTACGAAGTCAATTTAGATATCGTTTGCGAAAAGGCGGGGCATAAGTCCATTCTAATCGGCAAACGCGGTGCGGCGATCAAGGAAGTTTCTTCGTTTGCGCGTGCCGATATGGAAAAATTCTTGGGCAGAAAAGTGTTTTTAACGACTTACGTAAAGGTGAAAGAAGGTTGGCGAGACCGACCGAATTTATTGAAAGAATACGGATACGAAGAATACAAGGAAGATTAAGCGTTCACGCAAAAACGCCAAGCGCATCACCGCATAAAAACGCCGCCGTCCGCGCACACTTTTGGGTAGGAGGGGCGTATGAAACGGGAAGAAGAAAACGGTGCGGCGAATCTTGCTTGGGAAATGTTTGAAAAGACGGGTAGCATCAGTTATTATATGCTATACCATCAGTTGCGAAAGAAGTAAACCCGAAAGGGAAAAACAAAGGAACGGCTATGGAGTGGAAAACGGACGCGCTTGTGATTCGCGCGGTGGATTATAAAGAAAGTGATAGGCTACTCACTTTGCTCACGCCCGAGGGAAAAATCACCGCGGGGATTCGTGGCGTGCGGAAGCCGAAAGCAAAACTTTCGTTTGCTGCGCAACCGTTCTGTTTTGCCGAATATACGCTCACGCAAAAAGCGGAGCGAAACACCGTGCTCTCGGCTTACTTATACGATTCGTTTTACGGAATCCGCACGGACGTGGTAAAATACTACGCCGCCTGCGCCGTTGCCGAAATTTGCGATTTACTCTTTATCGACCAAACGGACGCCCGTGCGGTGCTCGTTGCGGCAGTAGAGTGCTTGAAAGGTCTGGCAATGACGGAGCAAGACGGCGTGGAACTGCTCGTTACGTTTGCAATCGTTGCGTTGCAAGAGAGCGGGTACGCGCTAGATTTAGAAGGCTGTGGCGTTTGCGGGAGTGAACTTGGCGGCGAGCCGTATTTCGACCTGTCTTTGGGTTGCTTTACCTGTGGGAATTGTGCGCAGGGTGTGCGGGCGAAAAAAGAGACGTACGAATTTTTAAGAAAGTGTAGTGGCTTAACGTACGAAGAAGTGGATTTTTCGGAGTCGGGGAAGCGCGCGCTCAGGCTGGTGCGTAGTTATTTAATTGAAAAAACGGAAGAAGAATATCCGTGCCTTGGAGAACTGATAAGGCTTTTATAAAAATCCGCCGTAGGGCGGTTTTTTTATTTTTTGCGGGGAAGAAACGGGAAAAACAGACAAAAAATTGAAAAAAAGAAAAGATTTTTTGTTTTTTGCGGCGGCAAAGGCTTGATATTTTCGTTAAATTATATTAAAATAGTATTTGGCGATCACGTATGTGCGTTGCTTAGCGCGCACGCGTGAGTGAAAAAGGAAAAAATCAAATCATTTGGAGGAAATAAAATTATGGCGAAAAAGTATTGCTACCTTTTCACGGAAGGTAATGCAAAAATGCGCGAGATTCTCGGCGGTAAAGGTGCAAACCTTGCGGAAATGACCAACATCGGTTTGCCCGTACCTCAAGGCTTTACCATTTCCACGGAAGCTTGCACGCAGTACTATGAAGACGGCAGACAAATTAATCCCGATATCCAAGCGGAGATTATGGAGTACATCGACAAGATGGAAAAAATCTGTGGTAAGAAGTTTGGTGATAAGGAAAACCCCTTGCTCGTTTCCGTTCGTTCGGGTGCAAGAGCCTCGATGCCTGGTATGATGGACACCATTTTGAACCTTGGTTTGAACGAAGAAGTTGTCAACACCATCGCTACTAAATCGGGCAACCCCCGTTGGGCTTGGGACTGCTACAGACGGTTTATTCAAATGTTCTCCGACGTTGTTATGGAAGTCGGCAAGAAATACTTTGAAAAACTTATCGACGAAATGAAAGAAGCAAAAGGCGTTACGCAAGACGTTGAACTTGACGCAGACGACCTTAAAAAACTCGCTAACCAATTCAAGGCAGAATATAAAAAGCAACTTGGCAAAGAATTCCCTAACGATCCGAAAGAACAACTTTTCGAAGCGGTTAAAGCGGTATTCCGTTCTTGGGACAACCCCCGTGCAAACATCTATCGTATGGACCACGACATCCCTTACAGCTGGGGTACGGCGGTTAACGTGCAAATGATGGCGTTCGGTAATATGGGTGAAACTTCCGGTACGGGCGTTGCGTTCACGCGTAACCCTGCAACGGGTGAAAAGGGCTTGATGGGTGAATTCTTGACCAACGCACAAGGTGAAGACGTTGTTGCCGGTGTTCGTACCCCGATGCCTATCGCGCAAATGAAAGAAGTATTCCCCGAAGTTTACGCACAATTCCTTGAAGTTTGCAAAACGCTTGAAAATCACTACCGTGATATGCAAGATATGGAGTTCACGATTGAAGATAGAAAACTCTATATGCTTCAAACGAGAAACGGTAAACGTACGGCTGCTGCCGCTATCAAGATCGCTTGCGACCTTATCGACGAAGGTATGATTAGCGAAAAAGAAGCGTTGATGCAAATCGACGCGAAGAGCCTTGACATGCTCCTTCACCCTCAATTCGACGTGAAAGCACTTAAAAACGCAGATAAGAACAACGTGGTAGGCAAAGGTATCGCTGCTTCCCCCGGTGCTGCGGCAGGTAAGATTGTGTTCACGGCAGAAGACGCGGTTGTGGAAGGTAAGAAGGGCGAAAACGTAATTCTCGTTCGTTTGGAAACCTCTCCCGAAGATATCGAAGGTATGAAGTACGCAAAAGGTATTCTTACCGTTCGTGGCGGTCAAACTTCGCACGCGGCAGTTGTTGCTCGTGGTATGGGTACGTGCTGTGTATCCGGCTGCGGCGACATCAAGATGCACGAAGAAGAAAAATGGTTTGAACTTGCTGGTAAGATCTTCCGCGAAGGCGACGTATTGTCCCTCGACGGTTCTACCGGTACGATCTACGATTGCTTAATCGCAACCGTTCCCGCAGATCCTAACTCCGGCTACTTCGGCAGAATTATGGACCTTGCAGATAAATACAAGGCACTCGGCGTTAGAACGAACGCTGATACGCCGGAAGATGCAAAACAAGCAGTTGCGTTCGGCGCACAAGGTATCGGTCTTTGCCGTACCGAGCACATGTTCTTCGATCCCGATAGAATCGGCGCGTTCCGTGAAATGATTTGCTCCGATACGGTAGAAGAAAGAGAAGCAGCGCTTGCAAAGATTGAACCTATGCAACAAGCAGACTTTGAAGGCTTGTTCGAAGCGCTTGGCGGTTATCCCGTAACCATCCGTTTCCTCGATCCCCCTCTTCACGAAGTCGTTCCTACTTCGGAAGAAGATATCGCGGCTCTTGCAGCAACGCAAGGCAAAACGGTTGCTCAAATTAAAGATATCATCACCGGTTTGCACGAATTCAACCCTATGATGGGTCACCGTGGTTGCCGTTTGTCCGTCACCTATCCTGAAATTGCCGTAATGCAAACGAAAGCGGTGATCAAGGCTGCGATCAACGTGAAGAAGAAGCATCCTGACTGGGCGATCGTTCCCGAAATTATGATCCCCTTGACCGGCGAAACGAAAGAATTGAAGTTCGTGAAAGACGTGGTTGTGAAGACGGCTGAAGAAATTATCAAAGCAGAAGGCGTTGAACTCAAGTATGAAGTTGGTACGATGATCGAAATCCCCAGAGCATGCTTGACGGCAGACGATATCGCAAAAGAAGCAGAATTCTTCTGCTTCGGTACGAACGACCTTACGCAAATGACCTTCGGTTTCTCGCGTGACGACGCTGGTAAGTTCTTGCCTGCATACTATGCAAACAAGATTTACGAATCCGATCCCTTCGCAAGACTTGACACGACGGGCGTAGGCTTATTGATGGATATGGCAGTGAAGAAGGGTGCTTCGGTACGTCCTGAAATGCACTTTGGTATCTGCGGTGAACACGGCGGCGATCCTTCGTCTATCGAGTTCTGCCACAATATCGGTCTTTCTTACGTTTCCTGCTCGCCTTACCGCGTGCCCATTGCAAGACTTTCCGCTGCACAAGCTAATATCCGTAATCCTAGGGGCTAAGAATTAACCCTAAAAAGCGGTAAAAATTCAATTTTTAATAAAAAAATAAGGTTTTAGTAGTCATTCTTTTCGGAGAGTGACTACTTTTTTTCTCTTAAAAATCTCTTGCGAAGCCAAAAATCAGTCAAAAAAACGGGGTGGTTCCTCAAATTGAACACTTTTCTGTATCTACCGCTATGGGTAAAAAAGGGCGATAAAATA
>JAFTHR010000174.1 GCA_017457345.1 Clostridia bacterium
TAATAAAAACTCGTCCCTGCCACCGTCGTTGTATAGTTCACAAGGGCGTTTGCCGTGCGTTTTTTAAGAGTTGCCACCACGCCGTCGCATACCATATTCACACGTTCGCCGCCTTTTATAGCGGTAAACGGCGGGTTTTCGATAGGGAAAAACGCCGTCACGTGTAATATCCCTTTTTCTGCGTAGATAGCGGGGAAGTTCGCATCTGGCGTAAAGCCTTCTTCCGGCATATGCGCCACCTTTTTATAATGGTCGATACATGCCCAACCGCTTTCTTCGTTGCAACCTAAAATAAACTTGATTTTGCGTTTGGGGATAAACCCGCTTTGCTTTAACGCGTAAAGCGCGTACAGGCAGCAAACGGCAGGACCTTTATCGTCCATTGCGCCGCGCCCCCATATCTTTTCTCCGCTAACGCCGCCGGAAGAAAGATCGTCGTTAATCACTCCGCTAAAGGGTGGATATTTCCAACCGCTGCCTGCGGGAACAACGTCTAAATGTGCAAGGATGGCAAATTCTTCGCCGCTACCGAAAATTACTTCGCCTGCATAGCCGCCGTAGTTATGCGTTTCAAAACCCATTTCTTCGGCGAGTCCTAAAAAGGCGTTTAAACAGTCAGCCGTGCCTTTCCCAAAGGGTGCGTTTTCTTCGGCTGGACCAAGAGTAGATTCGTAGCGGATGAACTTGGAAACGGCGTTTACCGTATCGTTAAAAAAAAGATCCATAGGGTGGGTTGTAGGGTGAGCCATAGTGTACCGTCCTTTTTTTTTGTCGTTTATTATATTATACACGCAAAAAGTTTTTCCGTAAACTGAATTGCAAGCAAAGTTCCAAAATAATTTGTGGGGATTTTCTTCCGTTTCTTGACATTCACGCGCGCGTGTGCTACAATAGTAGAAAATTAGGAGTGAGTTTATGGCGGGACACGAAGGACACAGACAGCGTATTATTAAGAAGTTGGATTCGGGCGCTTTAGAAGAACACGAACTTTTAGAAATCTTGCTTTTTAACGCCGTGCCGAGAAGGAACACGAACGATTTAGCGCATAGGCTTCTTGCGGCGTTTGGATCGATCAAAGGGGTGTTTTCGGCTTCGATTGAGCAATTGTCCGCCGTGAATGGGATAGGTAGCGGCATTGCGGCATATTTGGTGTGTATCGGCAAGTTCTACGAGTATTACCGTGAACTCCCGAAAGCGGAATATCCCGAGCATTTTGAACTAGAAACGTTTATTCAATTCGTGAAAGGCGCGTATAAAAATCTTAAACAAGAAGTGCTAGACGTGTACTTACTAGACGAGAGTTCAAGCGTTTTATTGCGCCGCCGTTTTACTTTAAATCAAAAAGGATTTGTGGAAGTTTCGCCCGACGATTTTTCGAAATTGATGATAGAGTATTCCCCTTCTGGAATCGTGGTCGTGCACAATCATTTATACGGGACGAGTACGCCGTCCGTTGCCGACGATCGTACAACGAAGCAAGTGCAAGTGGCTTGCAGTTTCCACAACGTTTTGTTTTGCGATCATCTTATTTATTCGCCGTTTGGCGTTTACAGTTATTATAAAGACGGAAAGATGCAAAAAATTTCGCAAGAGTGCTCGATTGCATCTATATTAGATAGTATATCTATCTAAAGGAGGGAAAATCGGTGGAAGACAAGAACTCTTTAAACGAGTTGTTTTTCTTTGATGAAGGTGCGAAAAACGGCAAGATTCGTTCTTTATTCGGCCGTTTTTTTAGCCGGTTAGATTTTGGTAGCGAGGAGCGTTTCTTTTCCTTTTTACGCAGTTTAACGTTCATATTGCTCGTGTTTATTGAAATCCTTATTTTAATGCAGGTGGCAGGGGAATTGATTGCAAGCCGAAATTACGGGGGATTGTTCGCCGTGTTTTGTTTGGAACTCGTACTCACCGTCACGGAAGGGATAAAGATTTTTGTATTCAACGAGTTTAACCATAAAATCGCACTTTATATCATAGACTTTTTGGCGGCGTTTTTACTTATCGTCACCACCCTTAGCACCTATCTTTGCGTGCTTTATATTTTGCTTTTAACGGAGTTTTACATTTCTTCGCGAAAACTTGTTCCTTCGTGGATTGTATTCGTTGTTTCCGTGCCCGTTTATATTTTTGCTTACGGTTGGGTTTTGGTGCTGCAAACGAAAGAAGAGTTAGGCGTGCTTCAACTCATCACGCAATCTATGAGTGCGTTGATTGCGCTCACCCTGCATTTTTTGTTCTTGATTATCGTGTTCGGGGTATACTATCAACACATTCGTTTAACAAAGGCAAAACAGGAACTTGAAAAACGGAACGCCGCGCTGAAAAAGGCGTATGAAGAACTTGCCGTGTTGGCCGCGCTGGAAGAACGCCAACGTATCGCAAAGGATATACACGATACGGCGGGCCACGCGGTTACGACCGTTATTATGCAAACGGAAGCCGCAAAGTTGATTATCGATTCCGACGTAATCGAAGCAAAAAAGAAAATTGTTGCGGCGAATTTACAAGCAAAACACGCGTTAGAAGAACTCCGCGATAGCGTTCATATTCTTTCGGGTAGCGCGAATAGAGAAACGCTAAAGAGTGCGATTATTCGCATTTTGAACGAATCTTCAAACGGCACGGGTATTGTTATCCGTTCAGACGTAGACGAAGTGGTAGACGTAGACGAAAAAATTTATCGCTTCGTTTGCAACAGTTTAAAAGAAGGCATTTCAAACGGGATGCGTCACGGGCAGGCAACTGCTTTTTGGTTTGAGTTAAAAGAGAGAGAAGGCGTTTTAACGTTCTTGCTTTCGGATAACGGCGCGGGTGCGAACGTGGCGGAACTCCAAAACGGGTTGGGGCTTTCCGGACTCTATCAAAACGCCGAAAAATTAGGCGGAACGGTGGAACTTTCTTCGGAACTTGGAGAAGGGTTTGAAATTCGTATTACTTTGCCTTGCAAAGAAAAGGGGGGTAAGGATTAATCATGGAAGAACAATTCAAACGAATAAAGATAATGCTTGTAGACGATCAACGTGCGCTGGCAGAAGAGATTAAAAGCGTGCTTGAAACCGATCCGCAACTCACCGTGGTGCATATCGCGGGTGACGGCGCGGCGGCGGTTTCTATGATTCGTATGCATCAACCAGACGTGGTATTGATGGACGTGCGTATGCCCACGATGGACGGTGTAATTGCCACGCAACGGATAAAAACGGAAAATCCTGAGGTGCAGGTATTGATTTTAACCACGTTCGACGATAGCGATTATATTTTGAACGCCATCAACTACGGCGCGAGTGGGTATCTGCTCAAAGATACGAGTGCCGCCGCACTTATCGACGCGGTAAAGAACGCATACGAGGGCGATACCGTTTTGCCTGCAAAAATTGCGCGAAAGATAACGGATGCAGCGAAGAACGTTGCGGTGAATAAAGAGTATAAATTAAAAAAGGCGTTTTCCTTTTCGGAGAGAGAAGTGGAAATTGCCATGATGATGTACGAAGGGTTTACGAATCGGCAAATTTCTTCGGCGCTTAAAATTTCCGAAGGGACAACGCGGAATTATATTTCCACCATCTACATCAAAACGAATAGCGAAAATCGCGCCGGGGCAATCTCCGCGATTAAGGAGGTTTTGTAAATGTATCAAACTTACGTGTTTGATTTAGACGGTACGTTGTTAAACACGTTAAATGATTTGGCAGATGCCGTAAACGCTTCCTTAGCGCAGTTTGCGTTGCCGCTCGTATCGGTGGAACAAGTGCGTTCGTTTGTTGGGAACGGGCTTGTAAAGCTTATTGAACGCTCGATAGGGAGCGAAGAGAAAAACGATTTGTTTTACGGCGTTTTTAACTATTTTAAAGGCTACTATAAAGAGCATAACAGGGATAAAACCGCGCCGTATGCGGGCATAATAGAAGTGCTGGAAGAACTCAATAAAAAAGGAAAGACTTGCGCCGTTGTTTCCAACAAGGTAAACGACGCGGTACAGCAACTCATCCCCTATTATTTTCAAGGGCTAATAGCCGTTTCGGTTGGTGAAAACGAGGCGGCGGGCGTGCGGAGAAAACCGCATCCGGATTCGCTCAATAAGGTGCTTAAAGACCTTGGCGCAGATAAAAAAACCGCCGTGTATATCGGCGATTCGGAAGTGGATATTGAAACGGCGGCAAACGCTGGCGTGGATTGCATTTCCGTGGCTTGGGGGTTTAAGGACGAAAACTTTTTAAAGGAACACGGCGCAAAAAAAATTATTAAGATGCCGCAAGAACTTTTGGCGGTGGAGTAAGGAGAAAAAGTATGGTTATAGATGGTAAAGTTTGTCTCTTTTTAGGGGATAGTATTACCGAAGGCGTTGGGGCAAGTAGCGTGGAAAAATGTTTCGTTTCGCTTATTCAACATAGGAACATGGAAGCAAGCGTTTATAATTTCGGTGTGGGCGGTACGCGTATTGCGCCCCAACACGAAGTGTTGGCGTTGGGCGGGGAACGCAACGATTTTAACTACCGTGCACAGTTTATGCCGGAAGGGGCAGACCTTGTTTGCGTGTTCGGTGGTACGAACGACTACTGGCACGGAGACGCTCCGTTTGGGAAATTTGGGGATAGAACGAGCGAAACCTTTTGCGGTTCGTTATACACCCTTTCGGAATATCTTATTAACCGTTATCCTAATGCGAGAATCGTGTTTTTTACGCCGTTGCATAGAAACGACGAGTTTACCCTTGTTCCAAAAGCAGACGGCGAGTTTACGTTGCGCGACTATGTGAATGCGATAAAACAAAACGCCGAGTATTTCTCTTTCCCCGTGCTGGATTTATGGCAAGTATCCGGGATTCAACCTTGTGTGGAAATTATGCAAAAGGAATATATGCCAGATGGGTTGCATCCAAACGATAAAGGCTACGAACGCCTTGCTTCGTTGGTGCAAAAGTTTATTGAGAATTTATAATTGTAAAGATAAAAAAATCGGCTACCGAGTAGCCGATTTTTTTATTCGTCTTTTTTAGAAGGAGTTTCTTTTAAAGCGTATTCGATTTGCGGGTTTGCGGCGCGGAGCGCTTCAATAAACGCATCCGTCCATTCAGGGTAAAGGGTGATCACGGCAAAGGCTTCGCCGTTATAAATCCATAATTTTTTACTCTCTTTATCGTATTCGATTTTCGTGAGTTCTTTCACGGGGTATTTGGTTTTGATAAAGCCGAACCGCGTGATGAAATCGGAAGATGTCACTTCGTACGTGGAACGGATTAAAAGGGCGATCACGATTATAATACAAAACAAGCAAACCAAAATTAAAAAGGGGTACTTGATCACGTCGTTTAAGCCGTGGATGCCGTAGCGCACCATACGCACGATAGAAACGGCGATACCTGCCGAACAAAGTGCAAAAATTAGGGAGCATAAAAGAATTATTTTCGCGCCGTATTTAATTTTAAAAATTTTCGTTTCGTTTTGTTCCATACGTTTATTATAACACGCGCCCGCGAAAAATGCAACGTTTTTTCTTTGTTTGATGTTTTCCTAATGTGAAAAAATAATTTTTTTTGTCGTTTTTCCCTTTTTGAAAGTTGCATTTTTTTCTTGTAAGGTTTATAATATGGGGTATGGAAAAATCAGAACAACAACTCAATATGGAGGCGGAGGCAATCGAACGGGAAAAAAGGCAGTTTGTTAAAATGACGCAAACTCCTATTCCGCGATTAATTATTTCACTTGGGATTCCCACCACGCTGAATATGATGGTGACGTCTCTTTATAACCTTGCCGATACGTACTTTGTATCGGGGCTCGGTTTGCAGGCGACGGGCGCGGTGAGCGTGGTGCTCTCGCTTATGTCTATCATCCAAGCCATCGGCTTTACCTTTGGTATGGGGAGTGGTAGTTTGGTTTCGAAACTTTTAGGGCAACGCAAGCAAGAAAAGGCAAACGAAGTTTCTTCTTCGGCGTTCTTTATTGCCGCTGCCGTTGGTGCGCTCGTCACCCTATTCGGTTTAATTTTTTTAGAGCCTCTTATGCATCTTTTAGGTGCTGTGGACGAAGCAGGGATTGAAATATCCACGTTAGATTACGCAAAAGAGTACTCGAAATACATCCTATTCGCCGCGCCGTTTATGTGTATGTCCTTCGTGCTCAACAACTTATTGCGCGCGCAAGGGAAAGCCCTTCTTTCTATGGTAGGGCTCGTAACGGGGGCGGTGGTGAACGTGGCGCTTGATCCCATTCTAATTTACGGCTTTGATATGGGCATGGCGGGCGCGGCGATTGCTACTTGCACAAGTCAACTCATCAGTTTCGCTATTTTACTATTGATGTTCCTTTCGGGTAAGAGCATTATTCGTATTCGCTTAAAATCCGTTGCGCTCAAAGCGGCGGTATACGGGGATATTATTGCAACGGGCTTCCCTTCGTTTATTCGCCAAATTCTTGCAAGCCTTTGTACCGTTATGTTAAACTGGGCAATTCAGCCATACGTTGGCGGTATGGCGGCGCTTGGCGTGGTGCAAAAGGTGTTCATGCTCGCATTCTCTATGTCGCTTGGGATCGGGCAAGGCTATCAACCCGTGCTGGGGTATAACTACGGTGCAGGAAGATTTGACCGTGTTAAGAAAGGGTATTTGTTTACGCTCACCTTCTCAACGATATTAATGGCGTTATTTGCGGGCGTTTGCGCTATTTTTGCACCGCAAATTATGCAGTCGTTCTTGACGGGGGAAGATGCCGCTTTGGCGGGAGAAATCGGCGTTTTATCCCTTAGATTCCAATGCGCTTGTATGCCGCTTTTGCCCGTAAACTTTATGGCGGGCATCACCTATCAAACGGTAGGAAGTAAAGCGATTGCCGCTTTGCTTTCGGCTTCGCGGCAGGGGCTCTTCTATATTCCCGCGGTGTTGATTTTACCGAAAGTGATGGGGCTTTTGGGGGTACAAAGCGTGCAGGCTGTTTCCGACTTATGTTCGTTCTTGTTTGCCTTGCCGTTCACGTTTATTTTCTTAAACGGATTGAAAAAGCAAATGGTTGTTGAACGAGAAGAACAAGAAACGTTAGAGATACAGGAAACGAAAAATGAAGAAGTTTAAAAAAACGATCGGTTATTCCCGATCGTTTTTTCTTGTAAATACCGCGTCGTCTAATTCCGCTTTGCTTGCTTGAAAAATTGCCATAAAAGCCACGCCTACCGCGCCGCCTAATCCCATCCCGATTACCATACCAAGCCAAAACATTTTCATTCCTCCTTTTTATAAGGATAGCCAAAAGGGGCAAAAAATATACGAATGCGCACAATTCGCCGCCCGTTTTCTTATAATGGAAAAGGGGGTGGAGTATGGAAATCGGATTAGTGTGCCGCGGCGGGGTGGAAAACTATGCGTCGCTTGCCGAAGAACTGGGCGAAAAAGAACGGCGAAAGGCGTTTTCGGTGAAAGTGCTTGCGTTTGGAATGCAAGGTCTTTGTGAAGTGGCGTACGAGCGGGAACTTTGTGGCGAAACGGCGTATTTTGAAGAAGTAGCGCTTTTATCGCGCGAGATCGGCGGGGTGGTTATTTGCGGGTGCGTAACGGATACGCTCGGTCAAAAACGCAAATCGGCGGTGGTTGCTGATAAAGGGAAAATCCTTGGCGTATCGGATGCTACGAACGCTTTCGACGGGGAGAATTCAGCAGGTGCTTCTTTGCGTGTTTACGAAACGTCACAAGGGAGAATAGGGGTGCTCGTTGAGCGGGATTTGTATTTTCCGGAAGCGGTAAAGGCGCTAGCAACGTGCGGGAGTGAAATTATCGTTTGCCCTTTTGGGGAGATGACGGGTAGTATTGAAAACGTCCTTGCGCGCGGCTACGCTTTTTGCTATGGCGTGCCGATTATCGTCTGTGGTTTAGGATATGCGTTTTGCGCGGGGATGGCAGGGGATACGTTGTTTGCTTCTTCGGATAGTCCGTTCACCTTTTCGCTTTCGCTAGAGCGAGAATATCACTTAATAGAAACGCGCAGCAAGGGCTTTTTCAAACGTTCGCAGGGAGAGTATTAGTTTTTTTAAAAACGTATTGAAAAAATAAGAAAAATAAGGTATAATAGAGAAAACGCACGAAGGAGAAGTTATGGCAACGGTTCATTTACGGGGGACGGAGTTCACGGTGTCCGTTCTTCCACCCAAAATGTTTTCAAGCGGCTATCAAGTAAAAACGGAGATTTGCATTAAAAACGAGTTTGTGAATTATCGATATTTGAGCAAGGACGTGTTTGCGCACGAGTTAGAACTTTGGATTATGGAAGCCGCTCGGTTGCTTGCAGGTGCGTATAAAGAGCCGAGAATTTTAAAGTTTGAAAGAGCGGGGATCGGCGTTGATTTATATCCATATCAAAAGGAAGGGGAAGAAGTTTCTAGAGAAGAACTTCGCGCAAACGATTGCTTGATGAGTGTGAGTTTGGCAATGCGTTCTAAAAAAGAAAATACGTACCTGGGTGGTGTTTATGCCATTATTTTGCACCGTCAAGAGATTAAATCGTTTATTTATAATCTCCGCAGAGAGTACGAAAAGGCGTATGAAAAGGTGCAAAGCAAACGCGGTAAGTATTTGTTCGTTGGGCTTAGTCCGCTTGGCTATGAAGGGTGTTGCTATTGGTATTTAGATTTAGCCCAAAAAGTACGACCCGGCGATTACGTTTGGGCGGAAATGGGCAGGCACAATAAAGAGCAAATTCTGTTTGTGGATTGCGTTCGATATTGCAATGAGGATTCCGCGCCACACGATCCTTCTACCGTTCGGCGGGTGATTGACGTGGCGGGAGAAGACGAAGTTCGTTTGGCGCTGGACAAGTTAAAGAGTGAGGAGAGTAAATGAAGTACGCGTTAGTTGTGGGTGCATACGGTGGTATGGGCTACCAAACGGTAAAGGCGTTAGCGGCGCAAGGAGTCACCGTTTTTGCGCTTGATAAAAAGGTGGGCGAAGCGGAAGAGAACGTGTTTCCTATTGAAGCGGATATTACGAGCGAAACGGATTTGCAAGCGGCGTTTGAGAAAGTGCGTTCGCAGACGGAGAACCTTTGCGCCATTATTCATTTTGCGGGAATATATCGGCTTGATTCGTTGGTGGAAATGCCGACCGAAGAGTTTGAAACGGTTTTCAAAGTAAATCTTTTCGGTGCGTTTTGTGTGAACAAAATCTTTTTACCGCTACTGGGAAAAGGGAGCAAGATTTTAATCACCACGAGTGAACTTGCCCCGCTCGATCCCTTGCCGTTTACGGGGGTGTACGCCGTTTCCAAAGCCGCGCTAGATAAGTATGCGTATTCGTTGCGGATGGAACTTCAACTGCTGGGAATTAGCGTTTCGGTACTTCGTGCAGGCGCGGTGGATA
>JAFTHR010000022.1 GCA_017457345.1 Clostridia bacterium
CGTCGCTCAAAAACCGAAACCAGTCCGTTCCCTTTTTTACCCCAACAAGCCGAACTCTTAAATAAAACAGCGCAAACACGGCAACGAGCGCAAATGCGATAAGGAAAGAATTTTTTAACTTCTTTTTCATTTTTTCTTCTCCCGAAAGGCGTCTGCTTCTTGTTGCGTACAAAACACGTAGTGCTCAGGAAAAACTTCCAAAAGGGTACGCGAACCGTTCAACTCTTCGCCGCTTTCCATAGGCTCGTACGGGATGCGTTTACGCTTTTTTTCGGCGTTTGGATCGGGCAACGGGATTGCAGAAAAAAGTGATTTCGTATACGGATGCAACGGGTTTTTAAATAATTCTTCCGTGGGGGCTTGCTCTAAAATTCTCCCAAGATACATCACGGCAATTCGATCGGAAAAATACTTCACCACCGATAGGTCGTGCGCGATAAAAAGGACGGTTAATCCTAGGCTCTTTTTCAAGTCTCCTAACAGGTTAATTACCTGCGCTTGCACCGATACGTCTAGCGCCGAAACAGGCTCGTCGGCAATGATCATTTTCGGTTCGATAATCACCGCTCGCGCAATGCCGATTCGTTGGCGTTGCCCACCCGAAAATTCGTGCGGGTATCTGCTCGCATATTCCGGTAATAGCCCAACCATTCGTAGCGCGCTTTTCACCTTTTCTTCTATCTCTTTTTTCCCTTTTACCCCCTGAATTCGTATCCCTTCCGCAACAATCTCCCCTACCGTCATACGCGGATTAAGCGAAGCAATGGGGTCTTGGAAAATCATTTGTACGTTTTGCGCAAGGCGTATTCGTTCTTTTTTGCTTATTCTCTTCCCTGACCCTATCTTTTCGCCTTCAAAGCGTATCTCCCCCGCGGTGATTTCGTTCAATCCTACGATTGCGCGCCCCGTGGTAGTTTTCCCTGAACCCGATTCTCCAACGAGCGCAAAAACTTCTCCTTTTTTTACTTCGAAAGATACGTTTTCCACCGCTTTAAACGTGCGTTTTCCCACCTTAAAATACTGTTTCAACCCGCACACTTTTAGCAAAATTTCACTCTCCATTTTTTCTGCTCCTTTTGCTTCTTTTTTCGGCTTTCGGCGGGTGAACGATAGGGGCGCGCGCATCTAATAACCAAGTGGCGGCAAAATGCGTTTCGCTCACCTTAAAAAACGGCGGTTCTTCTTCAAAATCGATTTTGAGCGCATACTCGTTTCTCGGTGCGAACGCATCCCCTTTTATCTCCTTCGTAAGGTCGGGCGAAGTGCCTTTAATTTCGTATAATCTATCCTTTGTCGTAAGATCGGGCGAAGCGGCTAAAAGCGCCCACGTATACGGGTGCTTTGGTTGGTAAAAAATCTCTTCCGTTTTTCCATATTCCACTATTTTCCCCGCGTACATTACCGCCACTCTATCCGCCATAGAAGCCACCACCCCTAAATCGTGCGTGATGAAAACGACCGATAAATTTCGCTCTTTTTTTAGCCCGTTTATGAGTTCTAAAATTTGCGCTTGAACCGATACGTCTAGCGCCGTGGTCGGCTCGTCGCACACCAAAATTTCCGGGCTTTGGCTTAGCGCTATGGCAATGACGATTCTCTGCTTCATCCCGCCCGAAAACTCGAACGGGTATTGCCGAAAGCGATTTTCGGCATCTGGAATCCCCACTTCTTGCAAAAGTTTAATCGCCTTTTCCTTTGCCGCCGCGCGATTTTTTGGCGTGTGCTTTTCCCCTGCTAAAATCCCTTCTACAATCTGTTCACCCACGCGCAAAATCGGGTTTAAGCACGCCGTAGGGTCTTGGAACACCATTGCAATTTTTTTTCCGCGAACGTTCGTCCACTCCCGTTCTCCGTACTTTGTGAGATCGTCTTCCCCAAAAAATATCTCTCCGCTCACGATTTTTGCACTCTTTGGCAATAACCCTAATATAGCCTTAGACGTGACGGACTTCCCCGAACCAGACTCTCCCACAATCGCAAGCGTTTCCCCTTCGTTGAGTTCAAAGGAAACGCCGCGCACCGCGCGCAATACGTCTTCGCGCACGTTGAACGAAACGGACAAATTGTTTACTCGTAATTTCGTTTGCATCAGTTTTTGTTTTTCTCCTTTAGTCCGTTCCGCGCAAGGTTGGATTAAACGCGTCACGCAAGCCGTTCCCGAACAGATTAAAACTCACCATTAAAAGGGATAAAAAGAGCGCGGGAAAGACCATTAAATGTGGATAATTCACCCACGCGCCACTTGCTTCGGAAAGGAGCGTACCCAAACTCGTGCCACCCGCACCGCCGAGATTGACAATCCCCAAAAACGAAAGCATGGATTCTTGAAAAATCACCCCGGGCACAACGAACACCGAAGCGGTGATAATCGTTCCAACGGCGTTTGGGAAAATATGCTTCCAAATAATACGCGCATCCGTTGCGCCGAGCGTTCTTGCCGCAAACACGTACTCCTGATTTTTGAAACGATAAAATTGCGTTCGAACCCGTCGCGCCGTACCAATCCAACCCGTTAGCACGAACGCAAAGAGCAAACTCACCACCGTGCCCACACGATCAGCCAAGTGAATTTGGAATAGCGTTGCCACCACGATAAACGGAATTCCCGAAAGGATATCCGCCACACGCTCCATTGCCAAATCAACGCCGCCGCCATAGTACCCTTCGATCGCGCCGTAAATAGTGCCGAGCACCAAATTGATCGCAGAAACGGTAAACGCCACCATTAAACTAAGCCGCACCCCTTCGGCAAGGCGCAAGGATAAATCGTACCCCTGCGAATCCGTGCCAAATAAATGTTCTGGTTCGAATCCGTTTTTATAACGGTAATAGTTGTAGTAAAGCACGCGAACACGGTACTGCGCCGTGTCCACGTTCCCGCCGCCCGCATAAGAAAAATAAACCTTTCTGCCTTGCTCGTCTCTTAAATAGTTATCTTCTAGTAAAAAATCCGCCCCGTATTTTACACGCTCCACGCCGCCATCCTTTACAATCACGGGGTCACCGCGTCTATCCGTTTTATACCAAAAATTCGGATCGGCAGGATCAAAGGTATATTCGTTTACGGCAACCATGGGATAAAGCACGGGCACACCTGTTTCTTGTTGCCAATTTACGATTGTTTGATACTCTTCGCGCTCGATATCCATATACGTAAACCCTACTTTTAGATAGGAATCCACTCGCACGTTAAATACCGATTTTCCACCCTTTTTTTCTTCGGATTTTATTTTTATCACGGGCTGGTACTCGTTTTCACCGCTTTTTCGCTCTACAAAACCGTTCCCTGCCCGCCCCGTTTGACTTTCTAAGACGCCTATCGTATAATCTTCCGCTTTATCGCTAGCACCCATACCGATCGCCAAAAGGTTTATTAGCGCACGCTCGTTGAGTTCAACGTTTTCCCCGCCGTCTAATATCCCAAAACGTTTTAGCGAAAGATTTCTCGCCGTTTTTTTAGCGTAGCGCGTGTCCATAAAATCGCTCGTATAACGGGTGGTAAAGAGCGGTAAAAATAAGGCGTATAAAACGATTAAAAGAATAATTATAAGC
>JAFTHR010000175.1 GCA_017457345.1 Clostridia bacterium
CGTGTTGTTTTGTTTTTCCTTAACCCTTTCGGCGTTCGGACTCGTTGCGTGCAATCAAGGCAACGGCGGCGGAGAAAGCGGTCAAACGGAATTCCAAAAGGTGTATAGCCAGTACGTAATCAACGCCCAAGCCGCAGGCGAAACGCCCCTTTCTTATGAAGAGTGGTTAAACACTATCAAAGGTGAAAAAGGAGATCCTGGTGAGAACGGCGTTGGGATTGAAAAAGTGGAATTGAACGCCGATGGTAATTTGGTGATTACGTTTACAGACGGTAGCACGCAAACGGTGGATATGCCCGTAAGCGGCACGCAAACGCCGCCGTTGGAAGAACACGATTTCGGCGCGTGGGCTTTATACGACTTTGAAAACTTTACTTGTGAAAACGGTTTATTTTACCGTACTTGTTCCGATTGCAACGCTGTTGAATGGAAAAAGGGCACGGAAAACGACCACGATTGGGCGGACTCCTATTCTTCCAACAACACCTATCACTGGATTGCCTGCAAAAATTGCGGCAAACGTCTAAACGAGGAAGAACACTCCTTCTTGAACGCGTCGTGTCAGGCTTGCGGAAAAATTAGAGTAAGTTCCAGCAGCAGTTCGAAGAGTTCTAGCAGTGTGGTGCTTTACGGCGTTTCGCTCGATAAAACGGAGGCAACGTTAGAAGTTGGGCAAACCCTTACGCTGGTTGCAACGACGAACCCCGCGAATTATAACGGCACGGCAACGTGGTCGTCCACGAACAGAGACGTTGCGGTGGTTGAAGACGGTGTGGTCACGGCGATTGCAGAAGGGACGACGACGATTAAAGTAAAATACGGCACGGGTTCGAGTGCGAAATCGGCGACCTGTCTGATTACCGTTGAGAAAGTTGCGCCTTGTACGTCCGTTTCGTTGAACAAGAGTAGCGTTTCGTTAGGCGTAGGAGGCACGGAAACACTCGTCGCAACGACGAATCCTACGGACACGACGGATACGATTTCGTGGTTCACGGACGACGCGTCGGTTGCGACCGTGGCGAACGGCATAGTGACGGCGGTAGACGTAGGCTCGACGACGATTACCGTTCAATGCGGCGATCAAATGGCGACCTGTCTGATTACGGTGGGTCCGACTGACGGCGTGTTATACGAAGTTGTTGGAGACATAGCCCGTGTGGTGGGCTACGAAGGCACGGCAACGCGCGTTCGCCTTGCGGAAACGTATGAAAACGCACCCGTCACGGAAATTTACGCAAATGCGTTTAAGGGTAAGTTGATTGCAAGTGTGATAATCCCCGATAGCGTGACGAGTATCGGCGAAGATGCGTTCCGTTCTTGCGATAATTTAACGAGTGTAGTGATAGGCGACAGCGTGGATAGTATCGGCGATAGTGCGTTCTCTTGGTGCTCTAATTTAACGAGTATAGAAATCCCCGATAGCGTGACGAGTATCAGCAACTATGCGTTCCGTTCTTGCTATAATTTAACGAGTGTAGTAATTGGTGGCGGCGTGGAAACTATCTACTCTTATGCGTTCTCTGATTGCACGAATTTAACGGACGTGTATTATCAAGGGACGGCGGATGATTGGGCGCGAATATGGTTTTTTGATAATTATTCAAATCCGCTCTATCATGCGGAAAACTTCTATATCAACAACGAATTGGTGACGGAAATCAATTTGACCACCGTAACCAATGTGTTTGATTGTGAGTTTTCTGGGTGCGATAGTTTAACGAGTGTAGTGCTAGGCGACGGTGTGACGAGTATCGGCTACTCTGCGTTCTATAATTGCTCTAAATTAACGAG
>JAFTHR010000176.1 GCA_017457345.1 Clostridia bacterium
AAAGAGTGTGAGCAAGAACAAAAATACTGCAACGTAATAAATAACAGAGTTTTTCGGTTTTCTAATTTTCAAGCCGTACCTCCTTATTTTTGGGGAGATTTTCGCTAAAACGCTTACCTGCCCCCTTGTTTTTAGTCGTTTTTATTAAAAAAAGCAAGGAAAGAACAGGCAGGAGTGTGGAAAATACGAGAAAGATGGGCGTGAGAGATTTTATAAGATTCACCACGGCGTTATAGCGTTTGTTGAAGAAGAAGGTGAAGGTAAGAAGGGCTAAATTAAGAACGGCGGCAAACGGTACGCGCGTTTTTAAAGGGAAGGCGTTAAAGAGCGAATCCACGCAATGGACGCACGGTACGCAGGTGGCGAAAAAGAGCACGATAACGAGCAAATATACAAAAATCAAATCGATTCGTCCTATCACGTCTAGCGCGGGGAAATACTGTGCGATTTTCGCAATTGCAAAGTGCTCTCTTTGGGCGATTGACGTGTACGTGCCGTAAAAAAGTGCCGTAAAAAGAAGCACGAACGCCCCGCCGATCCAATACGAAGAAATGATTTTTACGCCGTCCTTTTTTCGGTACGGCATCCGCTCGATTAAAGGGATAAAAAGAGCGGCGTCAAAAAAGAGTGGGATGCTTTCGTAAAAACCCGAAAAAGAATCGGCAATCGGGTTTCCAAAAAAAGGCAAGAGGGCGGCGAAGTCTGCCGAACTGATCCCTAAAAAGAACAGGAGAACAAACGAAACGAGAAAAATCGGCAGACAAACGTCGGCGAGTCTTCCTAACGTGGAAAGGCTTTTTGAGCAAAGGTAAGCGCACAAAAAGAAAAAGGGCGCGAACACGAACGCGGAAGACGCCGTATCGTAAAACGCTGCGTAAGAAAACTTTTCTAAATCTAAAAGCGGGCGTAAAGCGTAAAAAAGGAAGAACGCGGCGTATAGAACGAGCACAATTTTATGTGCGATTGTACCAAACCGCTCTTTCACGAGCGAAAAAGGTCCTTGCCCCGTTTTCGCTTTTACGATAAGCAGGCACAAAATAGGGATGGATTGCGCCAAATACTGCAAAAAAACGGGAAAAAGCAGGTCGTTCCCCGCTGCTTTTGCTAAAATGGCGGGCGCATCTAGAAGTTTTAAAGTGGGCAATAAAAATGCGGCAAAGAAGCAGATTTGGCGGGCGTTTACGCCGTGATGTTCGGTTTGTTCGTTCATTTTTCGCTCTCCTTTTTCTTTTTTAAAAGCCGGGTTTTATTTTTTGAGCCGAGCACAACGGGGCGAGTGTCGAGTGAGCGCATCCCGTATTTCACCACGCTATCGCGCAAATCTTTTGGTAAAAGGGGCGAAAAAGGGGAAAGCAAGGGAGTATCGAACGCGTCTGAACTTACGAAATAGGCGAGCAGGAAGGCGGCGAACGTAATGATGCCGAAAATGCCCAAACTTCCGCCGACTATTAGGAAAATCCAACGCAAAACACTACCGCTCTCCACTAAATTCGGTACGGCGTATAGGCAAATTCCCGAAAAAGCCACAATGATGATTGCCGTGGTAGACACAAACCCTGCCGAAACGGCGGCTTCCCCTAAAACGAGTGCGCCAACAACGGAAAGGGACATCCCCACGTATTTGGGCATGCGAATGCTGGCTTCTTTTAGGATTTCTAGAACGAGCAAAATTAAAAAGGTTTCCATGCTTGGGGAAAGGGGCAACCCTTGCGCGCCGCTTGCAATGGTGAGTGTGAGTCCAAGGGGCAAAAGTTGCATTTTAAACAGTTGGCTTGCAACGTACGCCGCGGGTAGAACGAGCGCCACCAAAAAGGCTAAAAACCGCAAAATGCGAACGGTCGTTGCGGCAAAAGGCGAAATGAAATAATCTTCGCTCGATTGAAAATCTTCCGTTAAAAGATAGGGTACGGTGAGTGCAATGGGAGAGCCGTCTACCAAAATTCCCACCCTGCCTTCGGCGATTTTTGCGCAAAAAATATCCGGTTTTTCGGTGGTTGCCACTTCCCGCATTAAGGACTGTTTTCGTGGGGAAATTAAGGTGGCGATATAGGAAGAATCGGCGATATAATCCACGCTGATAGACTGTATTCTCTCTTCCACTTGTTGCACGATTTTTTGGTTGGAAACGCCTTGTAAATAGCAAACGCTCACCATAGTGTTAGACTGCTTTCCCACCTTTACCGATTTGAACATCAGGTTCGGCGTTTTAAAGCGCTTACGAACGAGCGACATATTTGTTTTTATATCTTCGATAAATCCTTCACGCGGGCCTTTTACGGCGATATCGGTTGGCGGCTCCATAATCGCCCGAACGGGCAAAAGTTTTGCGCCGATAATAAAGGCACACGGAACGCCGTCGATTAACAAAAGGGCGTTTCCATCTAGCACTTCTTTGATGGTTTCGCTAAAAGTTTTGGGGTGTTTAATTTCTGGAAAACGCAAGATTTTTTCAATAAATCCTGCCCTGCCCCCTTCATTTTGGCTATTTTCGGCTATTTTTGCGTTTGAAATCGGCTTAATGATAAGTTCTCCAAGCAGTTCCTTGTTCACCGTTCCGTCGGCGTAAAAGACCGCACCGCGCGTTCCGTCACCTGCGGAAAACACGTGAAAAAGCACGTCTTCCGCGGGTAATAGTTTCTTCAAAATGGTTAAGTTTTCGGTTAATGATTCGCGCATGGGCGAAGATAAAACGTTTTGTTCCACGAAAAGAGTATGCGGGAATTTAGAAAAAAGTATGCTCAAAAGAGAAAACCCCGTTGACTTTTTCAGGGGAAATTGTTATACTGAATATAGAATAAAAAAAGGAGGGCGAACAATGGAATTGAACGAATTTGAAGTGGAAGAAGAAATGCTCGGCGATCTCAAAATCGTGCAAGACACAAGGTATTATCGCTTCACTTCTGATTCCGTGATTTTATCCAAATTTGCCCACGCAAAAGCAAACGATCGAGTTGCCGATTTTTGTTCGGGGAGCGGTATCGTGGCTTTCCATTTTTACGCGCTAAACAGGCATTTAAATTTTAAAGGTTTCACGCTCTTTGAAATGCAAACAACGCTTGCCGACCTTTCGAAAAAGACGATCGAACGCAACAATTTTTCTCTTTTCGAAGTGGAAAATTGCCGTTTGCAAGAAATGGATAAAAAATACGAAGGGGCGTTTTCGCTCGTCCTTTGCAATCCGCCCTACGAGCGCGGCGGTTTCGAAAACGAGTGCTACGAAAAAGCCGTTTGCAGAAAAGAACTTACCATCACCTTGCAAGAAATTGCCGAAAAAGCGGCGTTTGCGCTGAAATACGGCGGGAGAATTGCCCTTGTCAACCGCGCCGACCGCTTAGCGGAAGTTTGCTACACCTTAAAGATGGTGGGAATTGAAGTGAAAAAGATACAATTCGTGAGCGGGAAACAAGGCGACGTGCCCTATTTGGTGCTCGTGGAAGGGGTGAAAGGTGGAAAACCTTGCTCCCAAATCCTGCCAACGCTTATAAACGGGTAAAAAACGCCCGAAAACGGTCAAAATTGTTTCCCGTGAAACAAAGTTTATTTTTAGGAAGTAAAAAAAGGAGAAAAAATGGTCTACTTCGTTGCTACGCCGATAGGGAACTTAAAGGATATAACGTTGCGCGCAATTGAAACGTTAAAAGAAGCGGATTTGATATTTTGCGAAGATACTAGGCATACGCTCAAACTTTTGAACGCCTACGAAATTAAAAAACCGCTTTTTTCCTGCCATAAGTTTAACGAAAAGGAAGCGGCGGAGCGTATTTTAGCGGCAAGCCGCGAAGGGAAAAAGGTTGCGGTGGTTTCGGATGCCGGCACGCCCGTTGTGTCCGATCCCGGAAATATCGTTTGTAAAACGTTGAAAGAAGGGGGAGAAGCGTACACGTTAATCCCCGGTGCTTGCGCGTTCGTGGCGGCGCTCGTGCTTTCGGCGCTAGATAGCGCTCGGTTTGCCTTTATCGGCTTTTTGCCGGAAAAAGCGAGCGAGAGAAAGGCGGTTTTAGAAAAGTATAAGGATTTAGACTTAACGCTTGCGTTCCACTCTGCGCCGCAGGATATCGATAGAGACGTGAAGAGTTTATACGAAGTGTTTGGGGATAGAAATGCCGTTGCGGTGCGCGAGATTACCAAAATCCACGAAGAGAGTATTGCGTTTACGCTCGCTTCTGGGCTTGCAGGAGAAAAGCGCGGAGAATACGTTTTGCTCGTGGAAGGAGCGGGAGAAAAACAAAACCCGCTTTGTGCTCTTTCCGAGCGCGAGCATATTTTGCATTATATGCGCGCGGGTGTAGAAAAGAAAGAAGCGCTCAAAAAAGCGGCGAAAGATCGCGGCGTTTCAAAATCCGATTTATATCCGTTTGCAATTGATTTGTAATCCATAAAAGCAAAAACAAGGGGGCAGGGAACGGTTTTTCGGTATAAAAACTGCCAAAAATGCATAAAATAACTGCATAAAATAAGGAGAAAAGAATGATCGACTATATTTACTATTTAGTTGCCATTTTAATCTGTGCAATCATTTCGGGTTGGGCGAGCCGTAAAGTACACTCTACGTACGCGGCGTACGCTTCGGTGAGAGCGCGCTCGAATATGACGGGGTATGATACCGCCGTTCGTCTTTTGCGCGCGAACGATATCAAAGACGTGCGCGTAGATAGAGTTCGCGGAACGCTTACCGATCACTATCATCCAAGCAAAGGGGTGGTCAATCTTTCACAATCGACGTATGGAGACACGTCGGTTGCCGCGGTTGCGGTAGCGGCGCACGAAATCGGGCACGTTGTGCAAAAAAAGAAAGGATATTTGTTTTACACGCTTCGCTCCGTTCTCGTGCCCGTGGTAAACTTCGGCGCTCGCCTTGCGTTGCCACTCGTGCTCGTGGGGCTAATTCTCGATTTGACGGTATACGCTTCGGCGCAAACTTCGCTCGGCTACTATTTAGCGATTGCCGGGGTAGCGCTCTACGGCGCGTCGTTCTTGTTTACGCTCGTCACGCTGCCTGTGGAACTCAACGCAAGTAAGCGTGCGGCGAACATGCTCGTGGAAGAAGGGGTGCTTGCAGACGACGAAGTGTATGGGGCAAAAAAGGTGCTCTCGGCGGCGGCAATGACCTATCTTGCGTCCATGCTCACTTCGCTCGTGTATTTCTTGCGGTTTTTAACTTGGGTACTTGCAATGTTTGGCAGACGCAGAAGATAAGGGGGCAAAATGACCACGAAAGCGAAAAAAGTTGTAAAAATCACGTCTATTGTGCTCGCGGCGATTCTTTTAGTTTGTGTCATTATGGCGGCGATCGTATTGTTGCCGCAATTCCGCAAAAAGGGAACGCGGTACGAGAGCACCCGCGAAATTGAGAACGGAAGCGTTCAAATGATAGCCCACCGCGGTCTTTCGGGGCTAAAACTCGAAAACACGGTGGAGGCGTTCACGGAAGCGGGTTTACATAGTTATTACGGAATAGAAACGGACGTCCGTGTGACGGGAGACGGGAAGTTTATCCTTTTCCACGACGACGATTTGTCTAGAATTGCGGGGCTGGATACCAAAATAGCCGAAACGCCGTTCGAAGAACTCCGCGCCCTTCGCTTCGACGATCCGTACGGAGAGAGCGAAAACGTGTACTATTTGCCCACGATGGAAGAGTACTATGCCGTTTGTAAAGCCTTTGATAAGCAGGCGATTTTGGAACTCAAAGGGGATATGACGGCGGATCAAGTGAAGCAAATTGCCGATATCGTGGTGGCGGAAGGTTGGTTTGAACGTACCACGTTCATTTCCTTCTCTCGCGAATTATTGCTTTATTTGCGTGCGGCGTACCCTACTGCGGAAGCGCAATATATCGTGCAATACTGTAAGCAAGAAGACGTGGATTTTATGATAGAGCATAAAATTGATGCAAATCTTTGCTTTATCTCCGTTACGCCGTCTCGCGTGCGAGCGTTGCATAAAGCGGGGAGAAAGGTGAATTGTTGGACGATTGACGGCGCAACTTGCGCTTGGTATATGAAACTTTGCGGCGTGGATTTTATCACCACGAACGTTTTAGAATAAGGAGGGAAGCAATGAATACGTTGGTATTAGAAAACAAAGGCGAAGTTAAAATGATTGCCCATCGCGGACTTTCGGGGTTGGAACTCGAAAACACCTGTGCGGCGTTTGTGGCGGCGGGTGTGAAATCCTACTACGGGATCGAAACGGACGTCCACGTGACGAAAGACGGGAAGTACGTGATCATTCACGACGATACGTTAGAAAGAGTTGCGGGGTTGAACTGGGTGGTAGAAGAAACGGAGTTTGAAAAACTCCGCGCGGTGCAACTGATTGAAAAGGACGGCGGTACGCGCAAAGATTTGTGCTTGCCCACGCTCGAAGAATACGTGGCGATTTGCAAAAAATACGATAAACAAGCGATCTTAGAACTCAAAAACCGAATGACGGCGGAGCAGGTTTGGGAGATTGCGGAAATTGTGAAGGCGGGCGGTTGGTTTGAGCGCACCACCTTTATTTCCTTTGCGGGAGAAAACTTAGAAGATATGCGCAAAAAATATCCTTCGGCAGACGTACAATTTTTAACGGATACCGTGACGGACGAAACGGTAGAATACCTTGTAAAAAACAAGTTCGACGCCGACCTTTGCGGCTATTGCGTCACGCCGGATTTGGTAAAGAAATTGCATGCGCTTGGCATTAAAGTAAACGTATGGACGCTTGATACAATCGAACACGGCAATATGGCGCTTGCGGCGGGCGTAGACTTTATCACGAGCAACATTTTGGAGTAAATCGTTCCCTGCCCCTGTAAAAAGCGATAAAAAAGAACAAAAAATAGGGTTTCCTCGAAAGGAAACCCTTGTTTTTTTATTTATCCTACGGAAGATTAAAGTTCAGCGAAGTACTTAATCGTTCTAACCATTTGGCTGGTGTAGGAGTTTTCGTTATCATACCAAGAAACAACTTTTACAAGCGTGGAGCCGTCGCCCATGGGCATGCACTTCGTTTGCGTAGCATCGAAGAGCGAACCGTAGGTGATACCGATAACGTCGGAGGAAACGATTTCTTCTTCGGTATAGCCGAAGGAAGCGGATGCAGCCGCTTTCATAGCAGCGTTTACGGTAGCCGCGTCAACTTCGCCTTCGCAGATAGCAACGAGTTGGGTAAGCGAACCGGTGGGAACGGGAACGCGTTG
>JAFTHR010000177.1 GCA_017457345.1 Clostridia bacterium
AAATAGCGTATTGCGAAGAAGGGATGAACGAGCGGGAAAAGCAAGAACGCCGCGCAAAGGTAGCAGGGGAAATGCTGCCGGATTTGGTGGAGCGTTCGGTATAATAAGCACGGCAAAAAGTGCCGAAACATATAATAAGAAGAAACCTTATGGGAGTATGGTATGGAACATACGGAAAAGTTTTCTGACAATTTAAATGGCGCAATGCAAATTGCAAACGCCGCCGCGGCGGAAAACGGCGTTGTGTACGTGGGGAGCGAGCACCTTGTGTACGCGTTTTTATGTATGCCCGGAACGATCGGCTACCGTTTGCTTACGGAAGCGGGGCTTAGCCGCGCGAACTACGAAAAGGCGTTCTTGCGGAGCATTGATAAAAAAGCAACAATTAAAGGAATGACGATCCGCACCACGAATATGTTTGCCCGTGCGGTAAAATACGCCGAAACAATGGGGCTTAAAAAGGCGGGCACGCAACACTTTTTGCGTGCGGTGTTAGATGCCGAAGATTGCTACGCCGTGAAAATTATGCAATCGCTCGGCGTGGATATAAATTCTTTAAAAGCGGCAACCAACCAAGCCCTGCGCGTTGCGGAAGGGGAAGAGAATTCAACCATTATTTCTTCTTCGTCTGCGCCGAAAGGCAGGCGTTCTACCGAGCAAACTCCGCCCGAAGCGCCTAGAACAAAGATGAAAAGTTATGATGAGTTATTTGCTGAAGCCACGCAAAATAAAATGCAAAAACTCACGGAAGAGTTGCAAAGAGCGAAAGAAGGAAAGGCGCAACAACTCGATTACGGCGTAGATTTAACGCAAAAAGCGCGGATGGGAAAAATTGATCCCGTTATCGGCAGAGATAAAGAAATTGAAGCGGTGGTACAAGTGTTAATGCGCCGCTTAAAGAATAATCCCGTGTTAATCGGCGAGCCGGGCGTGGGGAAAAGCGCCATTGTAGAAGGGCTTGCAAAAATGATTGCAGACGGCGAAATTCCCGAACTCAAAGATAAAACCATTTTCTCTGTAGATCTTGCAGGGATGCTTGCAGGCGCGAAATATCGCGGGGATTTTGAAGAACGGTTAAAGGACTTGGTGGAGCGTGTTCAATCGGCGGGGAACACCGTTTTGTTTATCGACGAAATTCACACAATCGTGTCGGCAGGGGCTTCTTCGGATAGCGCGATGAACGCCGCCAACATTTTAAAGCCCTTATTATCGAGAGACGATTTACCCGTTATCGGTGCAACTACGATCGAAGAATATAGAAAATATATCGAGAAAGACGCGGCGTTAGAGCGCAGATTTTCAACGGTACAAGTAGACGAGCCGAGCGAAGAAGACTGCGTGAAGATGATCAAAGGCTTGCGTAAAAAATACGAAGCCCATCACGGCGTTGTGATCACGGACGAAGCGGTGGAAACGGCGGTAAAACTTTCCAAACGGTACGTAAACGATAGATTTTTACCGGATAAAGCCATTGACCTTATCGACGAAGCAGCCGCACGTGCGCGCATCACGGGCGAAGACGGCGGCGAAGAAATTCGTAGATTAAAACGCGAAGCGCAGGAAATAGAAGATAAATGTGCGGGCTATCGAGCGAGCGGAGACTACGCGAAAGAAAGCGAAGAAATGGAAAAGCGCCGCGAGATTTTCGATAAGATAGAAGCGCTGAAAAAGGCGCAATCCATGCGCCGTTTGCCCGACGGGCGCTATGCGCTGGGCAAGGAGCAAATCGCGGCGATTATCAGCGTTAAAATGCGTATTCCGCTTTTAAAAGTGACGCAGGAAGAAGGCGAAAAACTTATGCGTTTAGAGCAAGATTTGCACCGCCGTATTATCGGTCAAAACGAAGCGGTTTCGGCGGTAGCGCGGGCGATACGTAGGGCGAGAGCGGGGCTCGAAAACCCGTCTAGACCGATCGGATCGTTTATTTTCGTAGGTCCTACGGGGGTAGGGAAAACGGACCTTTGCAAAGCGCTTGCGGAAGAAATGTTCGGCTCGGAAGAGCAAATGATTCGCTTGGATATGAGCGAATATATGGAAAAGCAATCGGTTTCCAAACTCATAGGTGCGGCGCCTGGGTACGTGGGCTACGAAGATTCGCAGCGCGGGTTGTTGACCGACAAGGTGCGCACGAACCCTTATTCGGTGATTTTGTTCGACGAGATCGAAAAGGCGCATCCAGACGTGTTCAACCTGCTTTTACAAATTTTAGACGACGGGCGTTTGACGGATAATAAAGGCAGAACGGTGAACTTTAAAAACGCCGTTATCATCTTAACTTCGAATATCGGTGCTTCGCAAGCGGAGAGCCAAAAGACGGGGATTTACGGATTTGGGAGCGGAGAACAGTCCGCCGAAGACGAATACGAAGAGATGAAAAAGAACGTGACGGAAGCGTTAAAAGCGCATTTTAGACCGGAGTTCTTGAACCGTATGGACGACGTGATCGTGTTCCATAAATTAACCAAAGAAGAAGCGCGCAAAATTGCGGAAAAGATTTTAAATTCGCTTAGCAAGCGGTTGCGTGAACAACGCGGCATCACGCTCGTGCTCTCTTCTAGCGCCGTAGACCAGTTGATAGAAGAAGGCTATGATAGTGAGTACGGTGCACGTCCTTTGAAAAGAGCGATTCAGCGCTCGATTGAAGACCGGTTATCGGAAGAGATTTTAACGGGGAAGGTGCGCAACGGGCAAAGGGTGACGGTGGAATACCGCCAGGGCAAGTACGAGTTTATTGCGTTTTAAGCGCAGGAGGTACGAACAATGAAATTGACAACGGCAGGAGAATCGCACGGAAAAGCGCTCGTGGCAATTATCGAAGGATTGCCCGCGCATTTGCCCGTGGATAAAGAAAAAATCAATGCCGATTTAGCCCTTCGCCAAAGCGGATTCGGCCGTGGCGGCAGGCAAAAAATCGAAAAAGATCAGGTGGAAATTTTAACGGGCGTTCGAAACGGGGAAACGCTGGGTAGCCCCGTCACGCTGTGCATTTTTAACCACGATTACAAGAACTGGGAAAGCGCTATGACGGACGGCGCTTGCGACCTTTCTATAATGGAACAAAAAGCGCTTACGAAAGTTCGCCCCGGACACGCCGATTTAACGGGCGTTTTGAAGTTTGAACAAACGGATGCGCGCAATATCTTAGAGCGTGCTTCTGCGCGGGAAACGGCAATTCGCGTGGCGGCAGGCGGCGTGTACAAGCAGTATTTGCGCTCGCTCGGCGTGGAGATCGGCGGCATGGTGCGCGAGATTTGCGGCGTGCGTGATAGCGGGGACTACGCGTTTAGCGATTTGGCAAAAGCCAAAGAAACCCCCACGGGAATGATCAACGCCGAAGCAAACGAAAGTGCGGTGCAAAAAATCACCCAACTCCGCTCGGAGGGGAATACCTGCGGCGGCGTGGTGGAAATCCGCGTGCGCGGGTTAAAGAGCGGCTTTGGTAGTATGATGACGTATGCCGAGAAATTAGACGGGCTTCTCGCAGGAAACTTAATGAGTATTCAAGCGGTGAAAGCGGTGGAGATCGGTGAAGGCGGCAAAGCGGGGAGCGTAAGCGGTAAAGACTTCCACGACGAGATTGTTTTCGGTGAAAACGGTTTTAAGCGCACGAGTAATCGTTCGGGCGGCATTGAAGGCGGTATGTCCAGCGGCGAAGAGATTGTTCTTCGCGTGGTGATGAAACCGATTCCCACGTTGATGAAAGGGCTTAAAACGGTAGATTATAAAACGAAAGAAGAAGCGGTTGCCGCTTCCGAACGGAGCGACGTGTGCGCCGTTTTCGCGTTAGAAATCATTGCGGAAGCGGTGGTTGCCGAAACGCTTGCAAACGCCGTACAAGCCCGTTTAGGTGGCGATACGCTCGCTCAATTACAAAAGCGCTATC
>JAFTHR010000178.1 GCA_017457345.1 Clostridia bacterium
AAATGGTAAAATTAGGGGCGATACGGATAATTTCACGCCGTTTTCATTGTAATGGCACGAATTATTTGCTATAATATAAGCAAGGAAGAATTTATGAACGCACTTCAATTCCACAACGTATGTTTCTCTTACGGCAACGCTTTACAAAACGACGAGCCGTTTGAGTCTAGCGGCGCTTTTAGCCTTAAAAGCGTTGATTTTTCCGTTGCAGAAGGAGAGTTCGTTGCCGTGCTTGGCGAAAACGGAAGCGGGAAATCCACGCTCGCTCGCCTTTCAAACGGATTGCTCAAACCTACGTCCGGTGAAATCACCGTGATGGGCGTTTCAGTTGGCGATCCAAAGAATACGTTTGAAGTGCGGAAAAACGTGGGAATCGTCTTTCAAAACCCCGATAACCAAACGGTGGCTTCGATCGTGGAAGACGACGTTGCTTTCGGCCCTGAAAACGTAGGCATCCCCCGCGAAGAAATCGGGGAGAGAATAGACTTTGCGCTCTCTGCGGTGGGTATGCAGGAGTACCGCTATGCAACCACGTCTCGCCTTTCCGGTGGACAAAAACAACGGATTGCGATTGCGGGCGTTTTGGCGTTAAAGCCGAAAATTATGATTTTAGACGAATCAACGGCCATGCTCGATCCCAAGGGGAGAAGAGAAGTGGTGGAAGTGGTGCGCCGTTTGAATAAGGAAGAAAACATCACGGTGCTTATGATCACGCATTTCCCCGAAGAAGCCCTCCTTGCCGACCGCGCGATTGTGATGAGCGGTGGACAAATCGTGATGGAAGGAACGCCGCAAGAAGTCTTCCAAAAGAGCGAAGATTTAGCGCGCTATCGTTTAACCGTGCCCCGCCAAATTGCCCTTTGCAGAACGCTTAGCGAAGTGGGGGTAAACGTGCCCGATTGCTTGTCGGTAGAAGAAATTGCGGAAAATATCGCTAGGGAAAAAGGCTTATATAAAAAGATTAACGCCGAGCAAGCGCCTGTTTTTGAAAGCGAAACGGAGCAAGGGAAAATCGTTTGTGAAAACTTGCATTATACCTATAACGCCGCTTCTCCCTTTTCAACGCACGCTCTTTGCGGCGTGTCGTTAGAGATTGCTTCGGGAGAGTTTTTCGGCGTGTTAGGGCAAACGGGGAGCGGAAAATCCACCTTCGTGCAGCACTTAAACGCGTTGCTTAAATTGCCGACCGCGCAAAAAAAATATAATCCTAAAAAGAAAAAATACGCCGATTTACCCCGTGCAAAACTTGTTGTAAACGGGTTTGATTTGGCAGATAAAAATACCGATTTTCGCGCTTTGCGCAAAAAAGTGGGTATGGTGTTCCAGTATCCAGAATATCAGTTGTTTGCCGAAACGGTGTTTGAAGACGTAGCCTTTGGGCTTCGTAATTTTGCCGAAGAGTGCTTATCGGAAGAAGAAGTGGTAGCGGCGGTAAAGGATGCGTTAGAGACGGTTGGGCTGGACTATGAAACGTACAAAAACCGCTCGCCGTTCGAACTTTCCGGTGGTCAAAAACGCAGAGTTGCAATCGCCGGCGTTATCGTTGTAAAACCCGAAATCCTTGTGATGGACGAACCTGCCGCAGGGCTTGATCCGCGCGGGAAAGAAGAGATAATTAACCTTTTAAAACGGGTAAAAGAAAAGTGGTGCAAAACGGTGATTATCGTTTCTCACGATATGGACGAGATTGCCGAAAATTGCAGCCGTGCGGCGATTTTCGAAAACGGAAAAATTGCGGCAGTAGGCACGCCGAAAGAATTATTCGAAGGCGAAAAAGGGAAATCTAAAGCCGAACTTGCAGGGCTTGAAGTGCCCTTTATCGGTGCACTCACGCGGGACCTTCAAGTGCGCGGCGTGGACATCGTTTCTAACTATACAACCCTAGATTTTATCCGTTCCGTGAAAAAAAGCAGGCGGACAGGGCAGGATTTAACGGCGGGAGGTGACGTGTAATGGACGTTTCTTTCGGTCAATACTATCCCGCAAACTCCTTTGTGCACAAACTTGATCCGCGCACCAAACTTTTATTTTTGATCTTGTTTATCACGTTGATTTTTATCGCCAAGAGTTTTTGGGCGCTTGGTGTTTGCGCGATCGTGTTTTTGGCCGCTTCGGGGGTTTCCGGCGAGCCGTTTAAAAGTTTATTAAAAT
>JAFTHR010000179.1 GCA_017457345.1 Clostridia bacterium
AAGAAGAAAAGCGGGAGTTAGAACTTGCGAAGTCCTTAACAGCGGTTGAGATGGAAGAGAGTTCGCTTCAAAAACTTGCCGATAAAAAAGCGGAATACGAAACGGCGAAAGCGGCGTATGAGCAAGCAAAAGAACGGTTGCCTGAATACCAAGCCAAAAAGAAAAAAGTGGAGCGTTATCCCGCGGCGAAAGCGGTGCAGGAAAAGATAGAAGAAAGGGCAAGATTAAGCGAACTTGGCGTCCGCCTAGAAAGAGAAAAGGAAACGGCAACCAAGGCGTGTGAAACCGCAAGCGAAGCGTTGCTTGCGGCGGAGAACAAACTCACAAGCGGGAAATTCGACGAAGCGCTTACGGAAATAGAAGTAAAAATAGCGCAAGCAAAATCGGTGGAAGCGGACCGTAAAGAAGCGGAAAGAGCGCGTGCGGAGTGGCTGAAATGCCGCGCCGAATACAAGGCTCTTAAAAGCGAAACGATAGAAGAAAACTTCGAAGAAAAACTTGCGGATATAGACGGGAAAATTTCCGCGCTCGGTAGCGATTGTTCGCTTGCGGAGTTTTTGAAGAATAACTTTAAGGACGTGCTTTTGAGTGAAGAGTACGGGGAAGTTCGAAAGGATTTGCGGGCTTTGGCAAACGAATACCCGATCGTGGAAAAACGGGTAGAAACCCTTTTACAAAAGTACACGCCCGTTCAAGCGGGGGATAAAAAGTCCTTTGATATTGCCGAAGCGAAGTTGGCGTTCGATAAGGCGGAGAAAACCCGTGCAAGTTTTAGGGAAGAACGGCTCAAGATAGAGCGCCGCCTGGTGGCGTATCAATCGAACACGGCGCGTTTGGAACTGTTGAGAAAACAGGGGGATGGATTCCGCGTTCAAGCGGAAAACGCCGAACGAAAAATAGCCGAACTCGGTGCGGAAGATTTGTCCGTGCTCGAAGAGAAAAAGAGAGAAATCCAGCGCCGAAAGGCGGATGCGGAAACGGCGCGTAAAACGGCACAAGAACGGCTTTACGCGGCGCAATCGGAAACCGCCGAAAAGGGGGCGCGAATTGCCCAAACGGCAGAAGATCTTTTGCGGGTTAGAAGCGAACTTGAAAAATCGTTAAAAGAATACGGTTTTGCAAATACGGAAGAAGTGAAGTCGTTTTTACAAAGCGTGTATTCCTACGAACAGGAAAAGGCGAAAGTGGAAACCTTTTTCGCTTCGTACGAAGCAAAGAAGATGCGTGTGGAAGAGTTTAAAACGGAAGAGTTCGCGGGGTTTGATGCCGAGCGGTTAGTCCTTTTAAAAGGGGAGCGCGAGCGGCTCGAAAGGGAAAAGGAAGTGCTTGCGGCAAGTATCGGCGCGGCGCAAAACGCGCTTAGCGCCCTAATCCAAAAAGCGGAAGAAGCCAAAGCAATTCAAAGCGAACTTGTAAAAACGTCCGCCGAGCGCGAGCGGCTTGAAAAACTTTCCAAACTCACCTACGGCGGCGCGTTTATGAACTTCGTTGCCGGGGAGTATTTACAGGACGTATCCCGCCAAGCAAGCGCCACGCTATTATCGCTCACGGGCGGCAGGTATTTCTTGTTATACGAGAATAAAGAGTTCTCGGTGGGAGATAATTTAAACGGCGGAGAAACGCGGGCGGTGCGAACGCTTTCGGGCGGGGAAACGTTCTTGGTTTCCTTATCGCTAGCCTTAGCGCTCAGTAGCGCAATTTGCGAATCGGTGCGGCACGTAGAGTTCTTCTTCCTAGACGAAGGGTTTGGAACGCTCGACCAAAAATTAGTGGACACGGTAATGGACGTGCTTGGGAAATTGAGCAAAGATTTCTCTATCGGTTTGATCTCGCACGTAGAAGAATTAAAACACCGTATTCACCATAAAATTATCGTTGAAAGTGCCAACGAACAGCGGGGATCCGTGGTTCGTATGGAAACACATTAAAAACCAAAAAGAAAGGTAGATATGATTTTAAGCGCAGTTTCATTATGGAAAAAAACAGATCTTTCTAACGCTTTAAACGCCGTACAAAAACCGATCGGTGCGTTCGGCGGCGGTACGGCTTGGCGGGTTTGTTATAACGGCAGAAAAACGCAATGCGGAGAAGTGAAAATCTCCGCCCGTTTCGTGCGCCCTGCGCTCGGGGAGAAGTTCCCGGTCGTGGTATTGCTTCCCGATTTAAACCGAACGGACGAAGAAGAGATCGTGGAATACTTCGTGCAAAAAGGCTACGCGGTGCTCGTTCCCGATTACGCCGGTGAACCCGCCGCCCCCTACAAAGAAGAGCAGGTGGAAATAGCGGAGCCCGATTCTTTCAAGGCGGAGAAGAAGGAAAAAGCCGAACAAATCCTTTTGCCTATGTTCGAAGGGGAAGCGCCCGCGGAAGACAAGGCGGAAGAAGAGTTCGTTCAAACGGAAGAAACGGTGCTTTTGCCTTATACCGTATATCCGGAAGACGTTGCCTATGCCAACGCGCAAAAAGCGGTGGGCTTGCGCGATCTAGAAGGGGTGGAAGCGGATCAAACGTGTTGGTTTGAGTGGTTGCACGTGGCGCTTTATTCGGTGAAGTATTTGAAAGAGAGAGCAGACGTGCTCGGCGTGGGCGTAGTAGGCGTTCGCACGGGCGGTGAAATTGCTTGGAAGTGCGCGCTCTCGCAGGACGTGCAATGTATCGTGCCCATCAACGCCGTTGGCTGGGACAGTTATCAAAAGACGAATAAATTTTCAGAGACGGCGCAAAAGAATTTAAGCAACGAACGCCATCGCTACATTGCAGGCGTGGAATCTCAATCGTACGCGCCGTTTGCCGTGTGCCCCGTGCTTATGATGTGTGCTATGCGCGATTTCAGTTTTGACTACGACCGCGCTTACGATACGTTCTCGCGGATCGGTCATACCGACGGGAGTGCTATCGTCTATTCTTCGGATAGCGGTCCTTGTATCGGGCCGAAAGCGCTTGCCGATATGGACTTGTTCTTGGAAAAGCACTTAAAAGGTAGAGCCATTTACTTGCCCGAAACGCTCAACGTTTTCATGAAAGAAGAAAACGGCGAATTCGTGGTAGAAGCGGAAGTAGACGAAGGTGGTATTTTAGAAGAAGTGGGCGTGTTCTACGCCGAAGGGGACGAAAAAACGCGTAGTGGTTTCCGTGATTGGGAACTTGTGTACCGAGCAGACGGGAAGAACGTTAAAGGCGGTAAAATCACAACGAAGATAAAACCGTTTGCAGGCGCAAAGTACGGCTTTGCTTACGCGTATGCAAGATATATTAACGGCTTTGAAGTCGTTTCGAAAATCGCGGGGAAAAAGTCCTCTTCGTATACCGAACAAGTGGTGCGCGATAGAATGATTTTCGACGGGACGGGGCTGGAAACGTTCTCCGTTTGCGAATTTGAAGAGTATTCACTCGGCGGAATTTTCTTTGAGAAAGAAGCCATTCCTAAACTCACCAAAGGGTATGCGGGAATTTCCGGCGTGTATTCGGTGAGTGGGATAAAAACGTATAAAATTTCTTCGCCTAGATTTTTACCGGACGAAAATGCCGAACTCAAATTCGATATTTACGCAAAGACGGACGGGGCAGTGAACGTCTCGATAGAAGCGGAAGAAGAAGGATTGCTCCAAACGTACGATTGCCGCATGCAAATAAAAGGCGGCGGCAAGTGGAAGAGAATCATTTTAAAGCCGGATGAATTCAAAGAAAAGCAATCCGGCGTGCCGCTGGAAACGTTCGCGCAGGGGAACGCGTTGTCCTTCCGCGCAGAAGACGAAGAAACCGAATTTTCGGTGACGAACATCTTGTGGTTGTAAGGGGCGGCTATGGAAGAAAAAGACTTAAAATACAGTCCGTTGTACGAGCGTGTACGCGGGGAAAAGACGGGTTGGCTTTGGGGAATTATTTGCATAGTGATTGCATTTATCGCCATTTTCTATTCCTTTGCCCGCATTTACGTTTATAAAAACTTTGGAGCGGTTATCGTGGAAGGCGATTCTATGAATATGACTTTAGTCGACGACGAGGTGCTCCTTCTCCATAGAACGGAAGACGGGGCAATTGCTGACTATGGAGACGTAATCGTGGTGTACGTAGT
>JAFTHR010000180.1 GCA_017457345.1 Clostridia bacterium
GGACATCACGAGAAAAAGAAAGTTGCTCGAAAAGCAAAAAGAAGGCAAAAAGCTTATGCGCCAAGTGGGCAGCGTAGAAGTGCCGAGCGAAGTCTTTATGGAGATTTTGAAAACGAATAAAGACTAACATAATAAGCAAGAATAACCAAGAATGAACGAGGTAAACAAATGGCGGGAATTTATATTCACATACCCTTTTGTAGGCACAAATGCACGTATTGCGATTTCGTGTCTTTTCCCGATAAGGTAGAGTACGCCGAAGCGTATATGGCGTGCCTTTATAAAGAGATAAAAATGCGCGGCGAAGAACTGAAAGACTACGTGTTCGATACCGTATATTTCGGCGGCGGAACGCCTTCGTATATTCCCCCGAAACTCATTTTAGGGGCAATGAACCAAATCCGTAAATGTTTCCGTTTGGCAAAAAACGCTGAAATTACGTTGGAACTCAACCCCGGCACAATCGGGGAAGAGAAAGTGAAAACGTACCGTAGAGCGGGTATTAACCGTTTTTCGATCGGTTTGCAAACGGCGATTGACGAGCAGTTGCAGGATTTGGGGCGTATTCATAGCGCCCGTGACTACGTGTTTGCTACCAAACTTTTGCGCGGAGAGAATTTCAGTACGGACGTAATGCTTGGTTTGAAAAACCAAACGAAGGAAGACGTGAAAAAGACGATCGAACTTGCCGCCGCCTGTGGTTCTAGCCATATTTCTATGTACGCGCTTACGGTAGAAGACGGCACGCCCATTTACACGGACTACTTAAACGGCGAATTGCCGGATAGCGACGAGGTTGCCGAACTTTACGAATACGGTAGAGCACTTCTTGAAGAAAAAGGCTACGCGCGCTACGAGATTTCGAACTTTGCCAAAAAAGGATATGAAAGCAAGCATAACTTAAACTACTGGAAACGGGGCGAATATATCGGTTTTGGTATTTCGGCAAGTTCGTTTATGAAAGGCAAACGCTTTACCAACACCTTCTCCTTAGACGAATATATGAAGTGTATCGTTTCGGGATTTTTCCCTGCGGTTTCTTCGGAAGAAGTTTCGCTGGCGGATGCGAAGTTCGAGTTTGTAATGCTTGCTCTCCGCACGGCAAAAGGAATTTCTTTTGCGGATTATAGCACGGCGTTTGGTAGCGATTTTACCGAAGATTTTGCCGAAGCGATAAAGAAAACGGAGCGTTATTTAGAGCGCACGGAAACGGGCTATAAAATCAAAGACGAATACCTGTACGTGCAAAATTCGGTGTTAATGCCGTTTTTAGAAACGCCCGTAAAGGAGTGAAAATATGAAACCGCATTATCAAGTGGCCGCGGCGCTCATCTTTGAAAACGGGCGTGTTTTTGCGGCAAAACGCGGCAAAACGAAGTATGCGTACACTTCTTTCCGCTATGAATTTCCTGGCGGTAAAATTGAAGACGGGGAAAACGGGAAGCAAGCGCTTGACCGGGAACTTATCGAAGAACTTTCTATGAAAGTACAGGTGGGAAATCTCTATGCTTCGAACACCTTTGAATACCCAGATTTTATCGTCACGCTTTGGCTATACGAATGTGATAGGCTTTCGAACTATACGCTGAACGAACACGTGGCGGTAGACTGGATTTTGCCGAAAGATTTAAAGGAAGAAGAATGGGCGCCTGCGGATAAGGACGTGATCGGCGCGTTGAAACGGATTTTTGGAGAGTAAAATGAAGAACGTGATTTTAATCGGGATGACGGGTTCGGGAAAGACGACGATAGGCACGTACCTTTCCGAAACGCTCGGCTACGGATACGTGGATAGCGATAGCGTGCTAGTGGCACGAGCGGGAAAGCGTTTGAACGAGATCATTGCCGAACAAGGAACGGAAGCGTTCTTAGATTTAGAAGCGAAAGTCAATTCGGAAATATGCGCAAGCCGTTGTGTAATTGCTACGGGCGGAAGTGTAATTTATCGATCGGCTGCAATGTCCGCCCTTAAAAAACTTGGCGTTGTGGTATACTTAAAACTCTCCTACGAAGAGATTGAAAAACGGCTTGGAGATTTGAAAGCGCGCGGCGTGGCAATGAAAGAAGGCTTTACCTTGCGGGATTTGTATAACGAGCGAGTTCCCTTATATGAAAAGTATGCCGATATTACCGTGGAACTGAACGGAATGTCGGTAGAGCAATGCGTGGAAACGGTTGCAAAGGCGGTAGAAAATTATGTTTAACGAGAAAGCAAAAATTGCCATATACGGCGCGGGCGCAATGGGCACGGTGCTCGGTGCGTTTCTGTGTAGAAGCGGTGTAAACGTCACGCTTGTGTGTCGTAATCAAGAGCACGTGAATGCGCTCAAAAAAAGCGGTGCGATCGTGCGATATATGGAAAACGGTGAAGAAAAATACATTTGCGCGCCCGTAAACGCCTGCTTGCCGGAAGAGATGGGCGAAGGGTACGATTTGGTGTTTTTAATGACGAAACAACGCCAAAACGCCGAAATTGCTAAGTTTTTACAAGGAAAACTTGCCGAAAACGGCGTGGTGTGCACCACGCAAAACGGTTTACCGGAAGAAAAACTTTCTCAAATTCTTGGGAAAGAGCGCACCTATGGTGCGGCGCTTACTTGGGGCGCAAACCGCACGGCGGACGGGGAAGCAACGTTGACTTCTCAGCTCTCCGCTATGTCGCTTTCTCTCGGCGGTTATCAAAACGATAATTCTAAATCGGCGGAGATTGCCGCGGTACTCGAACCGGTTTCTACCGTTTGTAAAAACCCGAACTTCGTTTCCGTGAGCGAAAACTTAGCGGGGGCGCGTTGGAGCAAACTTTGCATTAACGCCGCCTTTTCGGGGCTTTCAGTCGTCACGGGGCTTACGTTTGGCGAAATTGCCAAAAAGCCGAAAACCCGCCGCCTGGCGCTGGCTATTTTGCGGGAATGTTTTAAAACGGCTTCGGCTTGCGGTGTGGTGCTTGAACCGTTGCAAGGGCACGATATGGCAAAATTGCTCGGCGGGGAACGCGGAATTAAAAAGGTGTTCTCGTGGTTTATATTGCCGGTGGCTATCAAGCGCCACGCGCGCCTTAAATCGGGTATGCTTAAAGACATAGAAAACGGCAAGAGATGCGAGATCGATTTTATCGACGGCGCGGTTGCCGACTTGGCTAAACAACACGGCGTGGAAACGCCTACGATTGATAAACTCGTGGAAATCGTGCACGGAATTGAAGACGGTTTGTACGAAATTACCCCGAAAAACGCAGATTTTTTTTAACGATAAAGGATAGGTGAACGATATGGATTTGAATAAACTTGCAAACGCATTGATCCCAGACGAAGCGGTAAAACCGCTCGATTATTACGAAACGTTATACCCGGAAAGAGACCTTGAAAAAGGGGCGGAAGTCACCCGCCTTGCGCCGTCTCCCACGGGCTTTATGCACCTTGGCAACCTGTTCGTGGCGCTCGCAAACGAACGAATTGCACACCAAAGCGGCGGTGTGTTCTATCTTCGTATCGAAGATACGGATGAAAAGAGAAAGGTAGAAGGGGCGGTGGAAGTTATCCACTCGTCGCTTAAATACTTCGGCGTGGAGTTCGACGAAGGCGCAGACCTTTGCGGCAACTACGGCCCGTACTATCAACGTCAACGTGCCGAAGTATACCACGCATACGCAAAAGAACTCATTAAAAAGGGTTTGGCGTATCCCTGTTTTTGTAGCGAAAGCGATTTAGAAAAAACGCGTGAATACCAAACGGAGAACAAGTTGTTGCCGGGGTACTACGGCGAATTTGCAAAGTGCCGCGATTTATCCGAAGAAGAGATTTATGCTAACCTTGCCGCAGGCAAGCCGTACGTAATCCGTTTGCGCTCGCAAGGGGACGTGGAGAAAAAACACCCGTTCCGCGACGTAATTAAAGGGGAAATCACCGTGACGGAAAACAATCAAGACGTGGTAATTTTGAAGTCGGACGGGATCCCCACCTACCACTTTGCGCACGCGATTGACGATCATTTTATGCGCACCACGCTCGTAGTTCGCGGAGAAGAGTGGCTCTCTTCCCTTCCTATCCACATTGAACTTTTCAACGTGCTGGGGTTTAAATTGCCTAAGTACGGACACAACTGTTCTATTCAAAAAATCGACGGCGAAACGCGCAGAAAACTTTCCAAGCGGAAAGATCCCGAAGCTTCGCTCACTTTCTACCGTGAAGAAGGGTATCACCCTGCGGCGGTGCGCACGTATATGATGACGCTTTTGAATTCTAACTTTGAAGAGTGGTTATTAAAGAACCCCGAAGCGCCGATCGAAGAGTTCAAATTCTCGATGGGAAAAATGGGCAAGAGCGGTGCGTTGTTTGATATTTTAAAACTTAACGATATTGCAAAAACGCATTTTGCAAAACTCACCGCGGAAGAAGCGTTCGAGTTTATGAAAACTTGGGCAAACGAATACGGAACGAGCGCGCAACAAGCCTACTTTGCGGATAGAGAATATCTTTTGAAAGTGCTCACCCTTTGTATGGGGATCGGCGGCAAACAACGCCGTAAGGATGTCATTTGCGCAAAGCAAGCGTTAGAAACGATTTCGTATTTCTTCGACGAAACGTTTGCGCCTAGCGGCGAATACCGTTTTGAAAAGGAAACGGTGCAAAAAGCAATTCGTTCGTTTGCGGAAAAGTATTCGATTGCAGACGATAATTCGGCTTGGTTTGAAAAGGTGAAAGCGGTGGCAACCGAACTTGGTTTTGCCACGGATATGAAGGCTTACAAGGCAGATCCTAGCGCGTTCGCGGGCAACGTTTCGGATATTGCGGAAATTTTGCGCGTTGCTACCACGGGGCTTTCCAACACGCCCGATCTTTGGACGATTATGCAAATCCTTGGTGAAAAGCGCACGTTGGATCGTTTAAATGCGGCGGCAAGCGCCTAAAACAAGGGGGCAGGGCATTGTCTAATGCAAAAAAACACCGCCACGGTACAAGCCGTGGCGGTGTTTTTGTTTTTAAGTTAATGGATTAGTTGAAGAGTTCTTTGTAGGCTTTACCGAATTTCATTACGGGTTTCTTAGAAGCGGCAATTTCAACTTGTTCGCCCGTTGCGGGGTTTACGCCCATCTTTGCGGCAACTTCTTTAACTTCGAACGTGCCGAACCCTGCAAGTTGCACTTTATCGCCATCTTTGAGTGCTTCGGTTAACGTATCGATAAAAGCGTTGTACGCAATCGTTGCGTCCTTTTGCGAA
>JAFTHR010000181.1 GCA_017457345.1 Clostridia bacterium
GGCTTTCTGCGTATTCGCTCATATCCCAAGCCGAATCGTTTACGCCCATTTCTACGTATTGTTTTGCGCTGAGCGTGAGCGCGTTCGAAGATACTACCACGGGGATTTCCACCGTCTTGGTCACACCTGCTTTCACCGCCCAGGTTGCAGTAATCGTTGTTTCGCCTACGCTTACAGCGGTCACCTTACCATTTTCGTCCACCGTTGCAACCGCATCACTCGTGGAAGAGTACGATACGTTCGGATCTGCTACAATCGCGCCGTCTGCTTTCGCCGTCACGCTAATCGTGCTTTCTTGTTCTACTTTCACCGCAAGCGATTGTACGTTTGCCGTGAACGTTCTTTCTACGCCCGTAATGACAACCGTAATCGTCTTCGTATACGTTGTTCCTTCAATTTCGCAAGATACGGTAATCGTGGTAGAGCCGCCCGAAATACCGGTAATTACGCCGTTCTCTACCGTTGCAACGCCCGTATCGTTCGATACCCAAGAAATTGCTACCGATTGTTCTTCGCCTTCTTTAATCGCCGTTGCCGTCACCGTTGCCGTTTGATCTTCCTTGATTGCAACCGTTTCCGTGGAGAGCGTAAGCCCCGTGCGAACGATAGCATCTACGAGCGCTTGGTTTCCGCTCGGCAACGCCGCTTCAATTTCCGCCCACGCCGTGCTAGAACCAAGGTAATAAGCCGTGGTAAGTGCCGTGCAACCGCTAAATGCGTTTTCGCCGATACTCGTCACGCTTGCAGGAATCGTCACTACGGTGAACGTTGCATTTGCAAACGCACTTACACCGATTGCCGTGATTGCCGCGCCGTCAATTTCCTCAGGGATAACCACTTCGCTCAACGTCTTCCCGTAATCGGCAAGACCGGTCACCGCGCCTTCTTCTACCGTGAAGATTGCTTTCCATCTTGCAACGAGCGATTTCGCACCCGTGCTACCCTTTGCAATCTCCGTCACCTTCGTTTCGCCTTCGTACCATCCGTCGAACACGTAGCCTACACGCGTCGGTTCGTTTAAGGTAATCGTATCCGTGTGTACGTTATACGAATCGGGGTTTGCCACTGCGAGCGTACCGCCTGCCAAATCGTAACTAAGGGCATACGTATCCAATTCCCACGTTGCCGTTAAGGAGACGTCTGCCGTGACCGGAGCGCTGAAATCGTACGCTTCGCCACCTGCCGTCACCCAACCCTTGAACGTGTAGCCAAGTTTCGTGGTGGTAGGTGCTTCAAACGTTTCGTTTTCGTCGATCTTAAACCCGGAAACCGCAGAGCCGCCGTCCGTATCAAAAGATACGTTGAACGCTTGCGCGCGGTACACGTTCACCGTGTAAATTTTGCTTTCCGCACCGTTTACAACTTTAATATAGAAGGTGTTTTCGCCTTCTGCAAGTTCTACGATCTTACTTCTAAATACAAGGTTGCATTCGGCATCACCACAAACGGTGAACGTTGCACCTTCCGCAACGGAAATTTCGTCCGCCATATACAAAATGCTCGTAATGCTCGAAACTCTATCCGTTAAGGTAGTGCCAGAAATTTGGAAGTAGGTTGCAGAAATTTCCGTACCCGTTAAATCGTTATCTAAAACGCCAACTCTACCGCAATTGATAGGCTCGCTACCGTCGTTAAGTTGTATGTAAAGATATCCGTCTTCAATGTACGCGGTTTGAACGCCAACGCCGTCTTCGCCGTCTTCACCGTTTGTACCATTTGCACCGTCGGCACCGTTCTTTATCGTGAACGTAAACTTATCTCCGTTCGTATAAGTAATTACGTACGTATCTACAAGCCCATCTGAACTCAAATAACTAACGTCCGAAATTCCGTTACCCGTATCGCCCTTCACGCCTTGTGCCAGAATTCCGGTGCTTTGATCGTCAATACACCAGTAGCCGTTATTATCAATCGTGATTACCGGCGTATGACCGTCTTCACCCTTAACACCTTGGATACCTTGAATACCTTGGTCGCCTTTTGCACCGTTCGTTACGGTGAACGTGGTTGTTTTGCCGTTCGAATACGTAATCGTGTACGTATCCACAAGCCCTGCCGTACCCGTCTTTTCAATGGAATCAATCCCCGAAAGATTGTTCATAGTGAACGTAGACGACGTACCGTCCGTGTACGTGATCTTATACGTGTCTATATGACCATTTGAACTCAAATAACTAATATCGGAGATGCCGTTGCCCGTATCCCCTTTCACACCTTGCGCCAGTTGACCGGTACTTTCACCATTGATATACCAGTAGTTATCCTGAATGGTAATAACGGGAGTTTTACCGTCTTCACCAGGTTCCCCTTGAATCCCTTGAAGCCCTTGCGCACCATTCGTCACTTGGAAGGTTGTGGTAGAACCGTCCGTAAGGGTGATCGTATACGTATCTACCAAGCCTTCCGTAAGCGTCTTTTCAATCTTCTCAATGCTTGAACCGTCAACGCCTGCTTGAATGGATTGTAATGCTTCCCAAGACTCACCTTCGTCGTAAGAAACGGACAACACGTCGTTTTCTACTTTAAATTTCGGCGTGGCACCGTTTACGCCGTTAGCACCGTTCGTTATCGTAAACTTAGTCGAAGTCCCGTTTGTATAC
>JAFTHR010000182.1 GCA_017457345.1 Clostridia bacterium
TATTTAATTATGGTATAATAGTTTTGATAATTTCTAAGAAGGAAAAACAAATGAAAGTATTATCGATAGGCAATAGTTTTTCTCAGGATGCACAACGGTATTTACACCAACTAGCAGAGCAAGAAGGTGTAGATCTACTGGCGGTAAATCTTTATATCGGCGCGTGTTCGTTGGATATACATGATAAGAACTTAAAGTTTGGAGATCCTGCGTACTCTTTGGAAATCAACGGCGAGAGCACGGGCAAATTTATCTCTATTCCTAATGCGTTGTGCCTGGATGAGTGGGACGTTATCACGCTGCAACAAGCAAGCCATTATAGTGCGAATTTTGAAACGTACACGCCGTACTTAGAAGAAATTGCCGCTCATATAAAGAAGGTGTGCCCTAGCGCAAAACTGTTCATTCACGAAACGTGGGGTTATGAAAACGGTAGTGAAAAATTACAAAACGCGGGATTTTCTTCGTATAAAGAGATGCAAATTGCCGTGCTAAAAGCCTATGAAAAAGCCGTGAAAGTAATTGATGCAGACGGCGTTATTCCAAGCGGCAGGGTAATGCTTTGCGCAAGTGAGATGGGTATTAAGAAAATACATAGAGATACCTTTCACGCGGCGCTCGGCGTGGGTAGATACGTTTTAGCGTTAACCTGGTATAAGGCGCTTACAGGGAAGGATATAACGAACAATCGGTTCGATAATTTTGATGAGCCCATAAGCGAAAGTGAGCGTGAAATAGCAATTCATGCGGTAAAAAGCGCTTTTCAAACTTTTTAAAGTAGTGTGAAAGATCGGTTGAATTTAAACTGTTTAGGCTAAAATGAGCGGGACAGGGAACGAATCTTTCCGCTAAATCGGCGTAAAAAGGGGCTTTTATGAAAAAAATTGCTATCGGCTATCTTAGCCTTATTATTAACGCTCGTTCCGTTTTGCGCGTGTAGTGAAACGGGGGAGAAAGGCAGCACGGAAAGTAGCAGTAGTGGAGGAGAAACGGTGACGAAAACGTTTTTAGAAACATTTGAACAAAAAATAAAAAGCGAAGAGGCAAACGTATTTGCGATTGCCGAGTATAACGGCGCGGGGATTCAAGCGAAAAGTTTGGTGGAGACCAACCCGTGCCAAAACGTGTATTCGGTGGCAAAAACCTATATCGTTACGGCGATCGGTTTGTTAGTCGATCAAGGCAAGTTGACGCTAGAAGAAACGCTCGTGGAAATCCTTGCGGATGAATTGCCTGAAACCTATCACGAGATATGGATAAACACAACGGTGGAACGGTTGCTTTTACACAGGGTAGGGCTTGAAGGCGGATTTTTGGATATTGACTCTCACGATGCCACGACTTTTGGCGAAGACTACCTTTCGTACGTGTTGAACGCCCCGATTCGAAAAGGTTATAATTATAAATCGTCTACGTATACAGACGCGGCGTACTATCTTCTTTCTCGTATCGTTGAAAAGCGTGCGGGGATGGGCACGGACGACTTTTTGTGGAAGTACTTATTTTATCCCACGGGTTGCCGTGAGGTGGCGTGGAGCCATTGTCCGCAAGGGCACGTGATCGGTGCAACGGGTTTATATATCCGCGTGGAAGACTTGGTGAAACTCGGCTCAATTTACTTAAACGGCGGAACGTACGGGGAAAAACGAATTTTATCGGAGTCCTGGGTGCAAACGGTGTTTTCTAAAGGGTACGAGTTCAAGCGCCTTGCGTATGCTCCCGTTTATGCAAAAGGTGGGATGAGAGGTCAAAAATTGATGATTCTACCCGAAGCAAACCGCGTGGTAGCGTGGACGGGTTGTGGTGAACACGATTTCACGGAGTTTGTGGCGGAGTACGAATTTGGCGCGTAACCGTTTAAAAAAAAGAAAAAGTGTATTGACAAATTTTTCAAAACAGTTATAATAATTCTTTTTCTTCTGTGGTTAAGTTTTCTATATCTGTATAGTTTGGCAAGTTCGCCTCCCTATATTGAGATATCCCTTTCATTCTGATTTGTATTTTTGATAATATACAAACCATTTCTATTCTTGTTATTGGCTCTTCTAAAGCTACTTCGTCGTATTGTCCTTTTTCGATTACGCCTTGCATTTCTGCTATTGCTACATAGTTAGCTGCCCAGTGCCAAGAATCTGTTTGTGCTATTGAAA
>JAFTHR010000183.1 GCA_017457345.1 Clostridia bacterium
ATAGCGGGCAGTTCACCGCCCGTAAGCACGTAGTCGCCGATTGAAATCTCCTCGTCGATAAACAGATCGATTGCTCTTTGATCCACGCCTTCGTAATGCCCGCAAAGAAGAATTAGATGGTCGTATTCCAAAAGCGCAAACACTTTTTGCTGGCGCAACGTTTCTCCCTTAGGAGAAAGGTAAATGCGGTGCGCTTTGTGTTCTTTATCCAGCGCTTCGATTGCCGCGCCGATCGGTTGCGGCATCATCACCATCCCTGCACCGCCACCGAAAGGATAATCGTCACACTTCAAATGCTTATGATCGGTGTAGTCGCGGATATTCACGATATTAATTTGTATTTTTCCCGATTTTTGCGCCCTACCAAGAATACTCTCGCGCACGGCGGAAAACATTTCGGGGAAAAGGGTTAAAATATCAATCCTCATACCCGTTCCTCATTGTAAGTTAACGTTTTTTTGTAAAGTTTTCACTTCGTATAAATAGAACAACACGCTAATAAAGGCAAAGAATAAAATCTGTACCCACGTCCATACGTGCGAAAGAATTTCGCTTTCGTAAACGAATGCCATAATTCCCCACGTTTCCAGTAGCGGCGTGACGACGTTTACCAACACAACGATAGCAATCACGGAAACGGAGATAATTACGCTGCGTTGCTTTTTCGTAAATCTTTGCAACCAACAGGTAATTGCCCCGCTTGCACAGAATATCATAACCGTTCCAACGAGCACGAAGAAAATCCCTTCAATCGTGGAAAGAACGGAACCATTTTCGAATACCAAGCCGAACAGTTCTAAAATAGCAAACCCACCTGAAACGGCAAACATAAGCGCAAAACAACCGATAGCAACCGCAATAGAAAGCAATTCCACGGTGATTGCCGCAAAGTGCTTTGCAAGCACGTGCTCTTGTGCGGAAACAGGCGTTGCAAGAGTTAGATAGCCTTCGGCAGAGAACAGATTTTTCTCGTATCTGCGTTCATATAAAATGAGCGGCAACACCACTACTGCCATCGTCAAATAAACGTATAACAACAAACCCATCATCCCAAGCCCGTCGCCAAACGTTTCTTCTTGCATATCACCCGTCAATTCTTCCACGGTGGCAACAAAACGAAATCCTACTAAAATAGACAAAATTAACAACGCGCCAAAGCAAACGAGCATAATCGGTAAAACGGCGCGGTATTCGTATTTCAACAACTTTTTAATCACACGCCAACGAACGGATTTGAGTTCCCCGTTTTCTTTATAATCGGCAGGCGGAAAGCCTTCTTTTAACAAACCGTCCATTTAAACACCTCCCGGAATAACGCGTCGATAGATTTTTGCTCTCTTTCGCGGATCTCTTCCGCTTTCCCAGAAAGCACCACTTCCCCTTGCTTTAAGAAGATAACGTAGTCGAAATAATGCTCAATTTCAGAAATCAAGTGGGTACTGATAAGCATGGTTGCTTCGCGGCTTTTATGCGAAAGAATGGTGGATAATATGTAATCTCTTGCCGCGGGATCAACGCCTGCAATCGGCTCGTCTAAGATAAAGAGTTTGGCGTTTCTAGAAAGGGTTAAGGCAAGCGCAAGTTTTTCTTTCATCCCCTTGGAAAGGGTTTTGATTTTTTGCTTTTGCTTTAAGCCGAGATCCGCCAACATCCCTTCTGCTTTTTTGCGATCAAAATCGTTGAAAAAGTCGCAAAAATAATCGAGTTGCTGCAAAATCGTAAACCCGTCGTTTAACGAGTGCGCATCCGAAAGATAGGAAACCACCGCTTTCGTTTGTACGCCGATTTCTTTTTCGTCTACACGCACCGTTCCAGAAGACGGGGTTAAAAGCCCCGTTAAAATTTTAATTAAAGTGGTTTTGCCGCTACCGTTCGAGCCTAATAGCCCTACGATCCCACCGTCGCATGGAACGGTCAACGAAACGTTTTTTAACGCTTCCGTCTCTTTGTACTTTTTGCAAAGATTTTCACATTCAATAATGTTTTTCATTTCCTTTCCTTATAAAATCCCTTCAACGAACGCCTTGGAATCGAACTTCTCCAAATCGTCTATCTTCTCCCCAACACCCG
>JAFTHR010000184.1 GCA_017457345.1 Clostridia bacterium
AACGCTTTCCTTTTCTTCGGCAAACTGATTGACGATATATTTAATCAAATCCAACATAATTTATCTCCTATCCTTTTGATAGCGCGAATTATTTGTCGGATTTCTTCGTCTTGGTCTTAGACGGGCTTAATTTGTTCGATTTTTCAACAGCGCCTGCTTTTACGAGCAAACTCTTAACCGTTTCGGTGGGTTGAACGCCGTTTGCAAGCCATTTCTTTGCGCTTTCATCGTTGATGGTCAACGCTGCGGGTTTTGCGGGATCGTAGTGACCAACACATTCAATGTATTCGCCCGTTGCAGCCTTTCTGCTGTCTACAACCACTACACGGTAGATGGGGTTCTTTTTGTCGCCCATTCTAAAAAGTCTCATTTTAACCATAATAAATACCTCCAAAGTATCTTAAATAATTTTTTATTTTTTTCGGGTTTCCCCGATTGTTTCTTTTGTAAGTTTACGCCCGTAAGGTTCGAGCGAGAAAAAACGCAAGTTCAACGCAGTACCACCGCCGCATATAAATCCACAAACGGTTTAGATGCAAGCAAGACAAGGAGAACGAGTACTTTTCGACGGGAGTTTACTTATGCGTAAACGACCGAGAAAAAACGCAAGTTCAACGCAGTACCACCGCTGCTTATAAATCCATAAACGGTTTAGATGCAAGCAAGACAAGGCGAACGCGGCTTTTTCGACGGGAGTTTACTAAGCGTAAACGACCGAGAAAAAACGCAAGTTCAACGCAGTATTGCGCCGCATATAAATCGTTTAGAAGGGTAAGCGGAACTTTCCACGCCCCCCCTTCAACTGTTTCATTAGTTGTTTGGTTTGGTCGAATTGTTTTAAAAGTTGATTTACTTCTTGAACGGACGTGCCTGATCCTGCGGCAATTCTACGCTTTCTCTTGCTATCGATAACGGAAGGATTTTCACGCTCTTGCATCGTCATAGAAAGGATAATTGCCTTGGTGTGTTCGAGCCTTTTTTCGTCTACGTCCGCTTCGTTCATTTTGAGTTTGCCCGCGCCAGGAATCATAGAAAGCATGGCTTGCGCGCCGCCCATTTTCTTCATCATGGCAAACTGCTCTAAATAGTCGCTTAACGTGAAGGTGTTTTCACGCATTTTTTGTTGCATTTTGCGCGCGTCTTCTTCCGTGATTGCTTCTTGCGCTTTTTCGATAAGCGAGAGCACGTCTCCCATTCCCAAAATACGGGATGCCATTCTGTCGGGATAGAACGGTTCTAAGTCCGTCGTTTTTTCGCCGACGCCGATAAACTTAATCGGTTTGCCCGTCACCGCTTTTACCGATAAACAAGCACCGCCGCGGGTATCACCGTCTAATTTCGTGAGCACCACGCCCGTGATTTCCAGGCGTGCGTTAAAGGTATCGGCAACGTTTACCGCTTCTTGCCCCGTCATTGCATCTACCACCAAAAGCGTTTCCGTCACTTCCACTTCGCGCTTGATGTTTTCTAACTCTTTCATCAACGAATCGTCGATTTGCAGCCGCCCTGCCGTGTCTAAAATTACGGTATCGAACGCCATTTTGCGCGCGTATTCGATTGCTTCTTTCGCCGTTTTAACAGGGTTCTGCGTGCCGCGTTCAAATACTTCTACTTGCACCGAACGCCCTACCACTTGCAACTGCGTGATCGCCGCAGGGCGATACACGTCCCCCGCCACAAGCAAGGGTTTTTTGCCTTGTTTTTTCAGGTGCGCCGCAAGTTTTCCGCAAAGGGTGGTTTTCCCTGCGCCTTGCAAGCCGCACATCATAATCACGGTCGGCAACTTTGAAGAAACTTCTAGTTTTGCGTTCTTAGAACCCATTAAGGCAATCAACTCTTCGTTTACGATTTTGATTACCTGCTGCGCGGGATTGAGCGAAGTTAATACTTGTTGCCCTACCGCCTTTTCCGAAACTTCGGCAATAAACTGTTTGGCAACTTTTAAGTTTACGTCCGCTTCTAACAGCGCAACGCGCACTTCACGCATAGCCGTTTTAATTTCGAGTTCGGTCAGTTTTCCGCGCTTGGTCAGTTTGGAAAATATATGGTTTAATCTGTCCGATAATCCACCGAATAACGCCATTTTCTCTCCTTATTTCACCGTTTCCACACCGTGCTTTTTAAGCACGCCGCTCAAAGCCGATTCCAGCCCGTTAAAGTCTGCATTTGCCCCGCTTAATTTCTCGCGGTCTTTCCAACGCTCTACCTCCGTCATATACGCGGAGAACGCCGCATCCCCTTTATCGAGCAATTCACGAAAATGCAACTTTTCTTCAAATCCTTCTAATTGTTTGCGGCATTTTTGCAAACAGTCTGAAACGCTCTGGCGGGATACGCCCTTTTGCTCGGCTATTTCGCCAAGGGATAAATCGTAATTAAAATACAAATCGGTAATTTCGCGGCGGGTTTGCGTAAGCAACGGGCTATATAAATCCCAAAGCCTTAAAAACGCCAAATCGTCTTTCATCATCCGCCTCCCCGATTTTTCCTTATTATAGCATCAAAAAAATCGCCTGTCAAGCATTTTAACTTGACAGGCATACATTTTTTAAAATAATTTTAGCAAATCAATTAAAATAGCAAAGCCGAAAATGACGATTACGCCAACGAAATGCAATATCGCCTCCACTTTTCTATTGATCGGCTTTTTGCGTATCCATTCAATAATGCAAAATACCACTTTCGATCCGTCGAGCGCGGGCACGGGCAATAGATTAAACACCGCCAAATTGACGCCGATAAACGAAGCGATATACAAAAGAGAAAAGGCACTTGCCGAAGCCGCTTTCGCCGTCTCCGTTATCGTTGTGACGGGCCCCCCAACCGCTTCCACGCCGAGTTGCCCTGTTAGCAGTTGACCGAGCGTTTTGAGTACCGCCGTTGCCATTTCGCCTGAATAGGCGAACGCGCCGCCTACCGTTTGCCCAAAATCCCCCTTTAGCGTGGTGGTATAAACTTTTAGCCCTAACACGCGGTGCAAGCCTTCTATATCCGCCATATCGGCAAAATTCCCGTCCGCCTGCAAGGTAAGCGTGACGGCTTTTTCCTTCCACCCGCTATCCGTTTTTCGAAGCACAACGGCGTTAACCGTTTCTCCCGCTTTTTTGCCTTCTAACGCTTCGATACAATCGGTATGCATAGAAATTTCCACACCGTTCAACTCTTTGAAAATATCTCGTGCCGATAGGGTGGGCGTCTCCCACGAAGCAGACGGAACGATTTGCGTACCGTCGTTTTTGAAGTCGCTCGGCATTGCCATACACATAGGCACGCCGTAGGTAGCCGTCATAATCAAAAGGAGCACGAGCGCTAAAAGGTAGTTCATAAGCGCGCCCGAAACAAGCACGATAATCCGTTTCCACGGCGCTTGTTCGGTAAAGCGCGCACCCTTGGGCTCGGGGTATTCTTCTTCCTTTTTGGGTGCTTCTTCTACGGGCGGTTGCAATTCGGCGAACGGCTCTTCCGTAGGCAAAACTTGCGGCTCGGTTTCTTCTTCTAAACCGTCCTCCCCTTCAAACGCGCAATAGCCGCCGAGCGGAATCACGCGGAGCGAGAATAATTCGCCCGTTTTTTTACTGCGTTTTTTTAAAATTGCAGGGCCGAATCCCACCGAGAACTCGTTGATGCGGAAATGTAAAATTTTACCCGCAACGTAGTGCCCGAATTCGTGCACGACCACCATAACGAGCAACACGATAATGGCAAGCAGCACGCCCCAAAGGCTCTTAAAAAAATCTGCAACTGACAATAGATTGAATAAAGACAAAGGTTTTGCCTCCAACTTAACAGGATTTCTTTTCCACAAATTCGCTTGCAATACGGCGTGCTTCGCCGTCTATCTGCACAAGCGTTTGATAGGAATCCGCTTTCACGCGCGGAATGATCGCAAGCGTTTCCCCCATTACTTCGGCAATCGCCGTGAACGGGATTTTCTCTTGTAAGAACGCGCGCACCGCCACTTCCCCCGCGCCGTTTAACGCGCAAGGATACGCATCCCCTTTTTCGAGTGAAGAAAGGGCTAAATCGTAGCACGGGAAATCCTTTCTGTTTAAAGGCAAAAAGCGGATATTGCCTAGTTTCTCAAAATCAAGCGGCGCAAGATTACACTCATACCGTTCGGGATAAGTGAGCGCAAGTTGTATGGGCAATTCCATAGTGGGATAACTCATTTGCGCCAAAATACCGTTGTCCTCAAATTCTACCATAGAGTGAATAATGCTCTCCGGTTGAACAACCGTGTGGATCTTTTCAAGCGTGGTGTTATATAGCCACTTCGCTTCAATCACTTCAAACCCTTTATTGAGCAAGGTGGCGCTATCAATGGTGATTTTCGAGCCCATATTCCAAGTGGGATGCTTTAACGCGTCTTTAACCTTCACTTGGCTTAATTGCTCTTTCGTATACCCGTAAAAAGGTCCGCCGCTCGCCGTGATGATAAGCCGTTTAAACGGCGCGTTCAAACGAAAATTTAGTGCCTGCCAAAGGGCGGAATGTTCACTATCAATCGGCATAAGGTCAATCCCTGCCTGCCCGATTTTTTGCATAACGAGTTCTCCGCCGCAAACGAGCGTTTCCTTATTTGCTAGCGCAAGGTTCTTCTTTTCTTCAATCGCGCGCAAGGAATAAGCAAGCCCCGAAAAACCCGTTGTAGCAACCACCGCGGTATCGCCGTAGGAAATAGCGTCAAGCGCCGCTTCTTTCCCGTAAGCAAACTTTACGCCTTGCGGGATTTTATCCGCAATGGATTTGCCTGCCTCTTCATTTACGATAGCCGCATAAGCGGGGCGAAATTCGTTCACCTGTTTTAAAAATAGTTCCGTGGACGAATTTGCTACCATGCTTTCAATTTTGAACTTATCGGCGTGGCGCTTCACCACCGAACAAACCTGTTTGCCGATAGAACCCGTAGAACCGATTAAAGAAATTTTTTTCATTTCTTCCTCCGTAAATGCCGTTTTGTGAAAAAGTACCCGCGCGGAAAACGGCAGGCACTTTCTTTCGTAAAATTCTTGAAACGATTATGCAAAGGTAAAAATAACGTGCACGAGAACGAAACAAAGGTATACTACCACGCCGGTAAACATTGTCCCGTCTAATCGGTCCAAGATGCCGCCGTGCCCAGGCATTACGTTCCCCATATCTTTGATCTCTAAACGACGTTTAATGCAACTTTCCACCAAGTCGCCAAAAGCCGTTGCCGCCGCGCCGATTAAGCCGATTGCCATATAGATCGGCAACCAAACGTGCATATTCACGTAGCCTATTCCAACGATTGCGTTATACACGAAATAGAGCACCAACCCCATCAACATACCGCCGATTAAACCACCGATAAGCCCTACGACCGTTTTATTGGGGCTTACGGAAGGCGCTAATTTTCTAGGGAATTTCTTTTTGAGTAAACTGCCCGTAAAGAACGCCATACAATCCGCGGCAGACGAAACGAAGAACACGAATAAAAGCGCTATCGTAGAATCGAACTTGTATTCCGAAATCGAGTTTTCTAAGCCGATATGGTTGGTAGTTAAAGAGCCAACTAACACGTCGCTTGCCAAATGGTTTGCAAGGATGAGTACCACGAACATAATGGTTGGATACACCGCGCAAAAGAAGGCAGTACCAACGCTTTCAGGCGTCGTTTCATTGTGGCGGAACACAAACAAACTAAGAAGGGATACGGCAAAGAAAAAGAAGAGAATAGCGGTCACGTGTAAACCGATCCCAAAGAACTCTTCAAATATGGCACACGCCGGAATTACGATAACTGCAAACGCATATACAACCCCTTTTCCCGAAGGCGTGATACGGTTTTTCATAGCCGTGATGATCTCGTGTACGCCGATAATCGTGAACGCATAAATGAGCGCGTCGAAAAAGAACGCGTGAACGAATATCTTTAACGCAAACATTGCAACGAGCAACGCCACGTAGCACATTCCAGAAATAACTCTTTTCTTCATAGGTCCTTACGCAAGGAAAACGATACCCTGCCCCTTCGTTTTGTTAATTTGACAACTGTTCGTCCGTTTTTCCAAATCTACGCGTTCTCGTAGAAAAATCCGCAATAGCGCGCTCTAAGTCTTTATTTGAAAATTCAGGGAACATTTTATCGGAAAAGTAGAACTCGGTATACGCCGATTGATACAATAAAAAGTTGGAAAGCCTTAACTCTTTACCCGTGCGAATTAACAGGTCGGGCTCGGGCACTTCCGCCGTGTATAAAAGACGCGAAAAACTTTCCTCCGTCACCTCTTTCCCTTCTTTCACCGCTTGGTTTACAGCACGCACAATCTCCGCACGCGCTCCGTAGCAAAGGGCGATATTGAGCCCTTTTCCCGTATGGTGCGCCGTGTCCGCTTCCGCTTTTTGAATTAAATCCTGCACGTCCTGCGGGAGCAAAGTGATATCCCCTATCGCACGCACGCGCACTCCTTTTTCTCCAAATTTTTTCATATATTCGGTAAAGTGCTTGCGAACGATATTATACAAACCTTCAAGTTCTTCTTGCGGGCGTTTTAAATTTTCGGTGGACAGCGCGTATACCGTAACGTATTCCACGCCCATTTCAAAGGCGTGCTCTAAAAGCCCTATCATACGGTTAAATCCGTTTTGATGACCGTAAGAACGGGGCATTAACCGCTTTTTTGCCCAACGGCCGTTGCCGTCCATAATAATGGCGATATGGCGGGGGATACGCAATTGGTCCTTCTTCAATGTATTCCGAAACATACTTTAAATAGACATTAAATCCTTTTCTTTTGCCGCAATGATACCTTCTAATTTGCTCATATAGGAAGACACCGTTTTTTCTACGTCTGCTTCGCAGGAAGAAACTTCGTCTTCGGAAAGTTCTTTCGCCGTTTTCATCTTTTTCAATACGTCCATTGCGTCGCGGCGATGGTTGCGGATAGCAACTTTTGCATCTTCACCCATTTTCTTGATTTGTTTTACAAGTTCGCGGCGACGTTCTTCCGTCATCACAGGGAATACGATACGGATAACGTTCCCGTCGTTCGTGGGTGTTAAGCCAAGGTTAGAATTCAAAATTGCCTTTTCCACCGCTTTCAAAAGCGATTTATCCCACAAATTGATTTGTAAACATCTTGCGTCGAGCGCCGAAACGTTGCCAAGTTCAATGAGTTTGCTCATACCGCCGTAGGCTTCTACTTCCACTCTATCTAACACGTGGGGATTTGCACGCCCTGCACGGATGGCGCTATAATCGTTTTCGAGCGCGTTGATCGTTTTTTCCGAACGGTCTTCGAGTTCGAGCATCATTTCTTCTACTTTTTCGTTCTCAATCATTCTTATTATCTCCTACTTTTCTGTTTTTATTTTATTAAACGGTAATTACCGTGCCAAGGTTTTCTCCGCAAACCGCACGCACGATAGAATTTTCTTCGTTTAAA
>JAFTHR010000185.1 GCA_017457345.1 Clostridia bacterium
AGTCGTGACAATGCAAAATGTCCGGATAGAAACCGATCATGGGTAAAATTTCAAGTACGCTACGGGAGAAGAACGCAAAGCGTTCGCCGTCGTCGTAATAACCGTAGCAACCGGGGCGCTTGAAATAGTACTCGTTGTCGATAAAATAGAAGGTGACGCCGTCAAGTTCGCAGGTGAACACACCGCAGTATTGTTGACGCCAAGAAAGGGACACGAAAATGTTGCCGAGGAAGGACATTTTTCTGCGATATTCGGGCTTGATATCCGAATACAGGGGCAATACAACGCGAACGTCGAAACTCGGATCTTTCGCCAAGGCTTTGGGCAACGAGCCGATAACTTCCGCAAGACCGCCCGTAGCAATAAACGGCGCCGCTTCGGAGGCTACGAACAGAATTTCTCTTTTCGGTTTCACCACCGGATCGATACTCTTTTTCTTCGTGCAAAGTTTCACTTCTTTCGTTTCTAAAATCTCTACCGCAGGTGCTTTCTTGCTAGCAGTAGTCTTCTTCACCGATTGTTTTGCGCAAGGTTTTTTTGCCGCCGTTTTGGTCGATTTTGTTTCAGCCATAATAGAACTCCTTATTTTTATTCAAAAGGACGGTATTCGCACCGTTTCGGCGCGAATACCGAACAAATTACAATCTCGTACCCTTTTGGATGAAGTACGGTAAACTGTCGCAGCCGCTTAACTTTCTTCTCGTGCCTACCACCACGTTTTTATTGGTGATAACACAGTCGAGTTCCGCGTGTGCGCAAATGATATTGTCTTGCATAACGATAGAATTGCGGATAACCGCACCTTTTTCCACTTTAACGCCGCGGAATAAAATGGAGTTTTCCACAGTCCCTTCAATTTCGCAACCGTCGGAGATCAACGAATTGCGAACCACCGCCTCGCTACCGTACTTACTCGGCGCGCTATCACGAACTTTCGTGTAAATGTCTCTTGCGCCGAAAAGTTCGTCGCGAACTTCTTTGTTCAAAAGTTCCATATTGCGCTTATAGTAAGCCGCCATGGAATCAATGCCTGCATAATAGCCGTCGAAACGGTATTTGTAAATTTTGAGCGAATTGAGTTGTTTTGCAATAATGTCGTTTTCAAAACTCGTGTAGCCGTGCGTGACCGTATCTTCTACAAGGTTTAACAAGAACTGACGGTTCACAACCATCACGTTTACGTAAAATTCCACTTGTTCCCCTGCGGTTAAATGGGGGTTGATCTTCACTTCGTTTACGCGATCGTCTTCGTCGGCATTTACGAGCATATAGTCTGATTGACGTTCGATCTCACCAAAGTGGGTGACCATGGTAATATCGGCGTTTTTGCTTTCGTGGTATGCGATTACGTCGGAAATATCGAACTTAGCAACGCTATCGCAATCGCTCATAACCACGTACTTTTCTTGGCGTTTATTTAAGAAACTCATCAAAGATGAGAGCGCTTCTAAACGGTTGGTATAAAGTTTTCCGCTCTTATCCGAAAAAGGAGGTAAAAGGATAATACCGCCGTCCTTTCTCGCTAAATCCCAATCCTTACCGCTTCCAAGATGGTCGATTAAGGAACGGTAGTTGTTGTTCGTCATTAAACCGATCGTGGTAATGCCAGAGTTTACCATGTTCGAGAGTTGGAAGTCGATAATACGGTATCTTCCGCCGAACGGAATAGAGGCAATCGTACGTTTCCGAACGAGTTCGGGTACGTTTTCCTCGTGCATATTCGAAAAAATAACGCCTACTGCAGATGCTGCCATAATTCTCTCCTCCTTACCCTAAAATGTCTTCTTCGTGCTTTTGACCTTCCAGCACTTTCACACCGTCCGCTACCGTCAATCCTCTTCCAAGGACAACGATTTCGGCGTTCTCTTGCTTTTCTCCGCCGAGTTGTGCGTTCTTGCCCACCGTCACGTTTTCGTCGATAATGGAATAAGAAACGACTGCGCCCGATTTAATTACGCTATTTGCCAAAACAACTGCGTCCTTCACCGTTGCGCCTTTTTCAACGATTACGTTGCTGCCGAGTACCGAGTTTTCCACAGTCCCGTCGATTTCGCAACCTAAGGCTACCATAGAGTTTTTCACGATCCCCGTTTCACCGATACATTCAGGGGGCGCAAGGGGGTTTCTAGAATGGATCTTCCACGCTTTATCGTTTACGTCGAAATTCGGCGTTTCACCGAGCAAATCCATATTCGCTTCCCAAAGCGAAGCAATCGTACCAACGTCCTTCCAGTAG
>JAFTHR010000186.1 GCA_017457345.1 Clostridia bacterium
CGGCAATAATTTTTCCAAGCCCCGCTTTCGTTTTTTTCACACTTACTCGATTGCCCATATGCTCTCCTTTTGCCATCATCCTTTTAGTTCATTGTTTCTTGTTGTCTCGTCGTCTTTTTAATTGCCGAAACGCAGGCGTTTAATTGCTCCGTTAAGTTGAACGAACCACCGCCCGCACCCGTAATCATTGCATTTCCAAGCCCTTCCATAGGCACCCACAAAGTGGAAGGAACGTTGATTTGCGGCTTTGCAAACGCTAACTGTTTAGTGATGGCGTTCGCACATGGATCTGCTTGCAAACTTTCATCCCTTTTCGCTTCTAAGTTCGTGGGCACGTAGCCACGCTCGGCAAAGAGTTTTAACTGGTTTTGCTTATTCGTGTAAAACTCAATAAAGGAAAGTGCTTCCGTTTTTTGCTTGGAGTAGTTATTTACACCCATTAGTTTGTAGCCGGCGAACGATACAAGTTGCACTTGTTCCTCCCCTGCCTGCCCCTTATTAAAGGTGTACGTGGGTAATTTCGTTGCCGCAAAATTCTCTCCAAGCGAACGCTCGATAGACGTTCTATTCCAAATCCCAGAAACCGCCGCCGCAATACTGCCGTCGTTAAAGCCTGCCGTAATTTTCGAATCGTTCGCATCCGCTTTCACTCTACTATCTTTCACGAGCGACCACATAGCGTTCGTAACGGCTACCCCCGTTTGGTTATCAAAATTACAATCGATTTTCGTTTCGGCAAGGTTTGCATCATATTCCACCGAATAATCTAAGCCTTTTCCAAAATAAAAACTCGTGGTATACCAACCGTCCGTCATGGGGAACGCAAACTTTTTATTCCCAAGTTTCGCTAAAATGCCGTCTATCGACTGCACGTCCGTTTCGTTTAAAACGGATTTATCGTAGTATAAGAAAAAGGTATTGTCCGTATACGGAATCCCAAAACATTGATCCTCTCCGTCCTTTTTCACCGTTGCGGAACGGACGGCGTTTTCATCACAATTCATTTTAATCGCTTCTAGGCGCGAACCTGCAATTCTCGTGAGTGCATCACCGTTCACAAATTTTGCAATTTGATCGTTCGGGAAAGAGAAAATATCGGCGGCGTTTTCCACGTCTTTAAGCACTCTCGTTGACATTTCGTTATCACCTTGTGCATCTATCGTAAACCGATAGGACTTATCGGGATTCGCCTTTTTATACTCGTCAACCACCGATTGTGCAAAGGCTCTGTCTCCTTCCGAAACCCATATTGTGAGTTTAATAGAATTATCGTTTCTGCTACAACCGATCATAGTTAGACCCGCAAGCGACGCCGCGGCAATTGCATAAAACTTTGTTTTAATTTTCATAACACACTCCTTTTCGCCTATTGATTTCAAAGGCTTTTTCTTTTATTGTCCCTGATTTTGTAAACTTTTATGCACGAACGCAAACGAAAAAACCGCTCGAAGCGAAACTCGCAACGAACGGTTTTTATTTTTTTCTTTCCATTATTCTTGTTTTTTGCTATGGCAACGGTATTTCTTTTGTGTGGCAATGCCACCACGAATATGCCTTTCACTTAAATTGAAATCTAGCACCGAACGCACTTTTTCGTACAGTTCGCTGTTATAATAGCGCAACCGCTCGGAGACGTCCTTATGCACCGATGATTTACTGATATTAAAATGCGCGGAACACGCTCGAACGGTACAACCCGTTTCCACGATATACTCCGCGCATTGAATGGTTCTCTCTTCAATATAATCCCACAATTTCCCGACCTCCGTTATTCGACTACGGAATATACTATGTCGAAAAATTTTGAGTTATGACTTTTTATTTGCCCTTTTTGCAGATCATAGGCAATACCGCTTTCACCGTGCCTTCTTCGTAAGCAGGAATTCGGCGCGCCTTTGCACTTTGCATTGTGACGGGAATCCAATCGCTTGAAAGTTCGGATACGTTCCCTTCTTTATCCACCACGGCAACCATATCCCCTTCTTTTGCGTGGTCGGCGTAAATAACGCGAGCGCCGTCTTTCATATCCACGATCATTGCACCTTTGTTATCGCGCCCCGTCACTTTGATAAGGGAAATAATCACTTTCTTGAACTTGCCTTCGTCCGTCACCAAGGCAATTTCGCCTTCTTCGTCGATTTGCGAAGCGTAGATTACGCTATCGCCCTCTCTTAAAGAAATGCCTTTCACACCCATAGAAACTCTACCCTTCGGCGCGATCCCTTCGTTCTTTGCGCGCAAGCAACTACCTTGCGCCGTAACGAACATTAAGGTATCTTCTTCCGAAGTTTCTTCTTCTACGGAAAGGAGTTCGTCGTTTTCTACAAGTTTGATGGCTTCGAACGCCGATTTCTTTACGTCGTATTCCGCCCACTCGGATTTTTTCACCATACCTTTCTTGGTAAAGAATACCAAGTTGCCGATAGGCATACGCTCACCGATTGCGAACAACGCAACTACCTTTTCACCTTTAAGCGCTTCACTCGAAAGTTCGGAAAGAGGAACGCCTTTATCGGTGAACTTAGCGTTTACGTCCATCTCTTCCAGCGAAATTCTATGGCAATAGCCATAGTTGGTGAACGCAAGCACCGTTTTATCCGTTGCCGTGTTCACCGCCGAAGTGGGAACAAGGTGGGGCTTATACTTACCGTCTAACGGTTTTTGCAAACCGTCGCGTTGCTTATCCGTTAAGAGTTTGAACTTATCGTCTGCCGTGTAAACGAGCGTGCAGGACACCGCTTTTTTAGGTATGGTAGGGCAAGAGAGCAAATCGTTTGCTTCTTCTTGCGTGAATACCAAGCGGGATTTTCTAGGCGTGGGATACGCCTTCTTGATTTCCAAAATCTCTTCTTTTACCACTTCAAGTTGCAAATCCTTGCTCTTAGAAATGGCGCGCAAACGTTTGATTTGTTTTTGGAGCGCCTTTAACTCTTCTTCCAACTTGAACACTTCAAGTTTGGTTAAACGGGCAAGACGCAAATCCAAAATCGCTTGCGCTTGTACTTCGGTCAACGAGAAACGCTCCATCAATTTCGCACGTGCATCCGCCGTGCCTTCCGATTTTTTGATGATTGCAATCACTTCGTCGATATTCCGCACCGCAACGATCAAGCCTTCTAAAATATGGCAACGTTGTTCCGCTTGCTTTAAATCGAATAACGTGCGCTTTAACACCACTTCCCGTTGATATTTCACGTAGTGACGGATAATATCGAGAAGACCGAGTTGTTGGGGCTTGCCGTCTGCAATGACCACCATATTGATACCGAACGTCACTTCAAGTTCGGTATACTTGGCAAGAAGTTTTAAAAGCGCGGGAATATCGGTATCGCGCTTCACGCGAATTACGGCGCGCATACCCGTTCTATCCGATTCGTCTTGCACGTGATCGATACATGCAAACTCTTCCTTTCTCTCGAAACGCAATTCGTCGATTTTACGCAATAAATTCGCCTTATTTACTTGATAAGGAAGTTCGGTGATAACCAGGTTGGTTTTCCCCGATTCCGCCTTTTCAAGGTTAATTTTGGCGCGAATAGAAATCTTCCCCCTACCCGTTTTATAGGCTTGCAATAATTCGTTTGCGATAATCGTACCACCCGTGGAGAAATCGGGGCAAGGAATATGCTCCATCATCTCTTCTAAGGAAATAGCAGGGTTATCAATATACGCAACCACGCCGTTGATAACCTCTTCGAGGTTATGGGTAGGGATATTCGTGGCAAGACCTACGGCAATACCACTCGATCCGTTCACGAGCAAATTCGGGAAACGGCCGGGTAAAACGTCTGGCTCTTTCAAGGAATCGTCGAAGTTCAAGGAGAACGAAACGGTATCCTTATCGATATCGCGCAAAAGTTCAAGCGCAAGCGGTTCTAAACGCGCTTCGGTATAACGCATAGCCGCCGCCCCGTCGCCGTCTACCGATCCAAAGTTGCCGTGGCCGTTTACGAGCGTTTTGCCCATATTGAAATCTTGGGCTAAGCGCACCATGGCGTCGTACACCGAACTGTCGCCGATCGGGTGATATTTACCCATACCTTCCCCCACGATACGCGCACTCTTTTTATGCGGTTTATCGGGGGTTAAGCCCATTTCGTTCATAGTGTATAAAATACGGCGTTGAACGGGCTTTAACCCGTCTTCCACGCGCGGCAGGGCACGGTCTAAAATGACGTGCTCGGCGTAAGGCAACATGGAATAATGAAGGACTTTTTCAAGCGGTTCAACGAACGTTTGCCCGGTAGGCACAACTTCAACAATCTCGTTTTTATTCTTCGCCATTGTTCTTCTCCTTCATTTGAATTTTTTCCATAAACGAATCCTTTTTATTAAAGTTCGCGTATTTTGCTAAGAACTCTTTTCTACCTTCTACCTTGTCCCCCATCAGCGCGGTGATCATACGCTCTGCTTTCACGGCGTCTTCAATCGTCACCTGCGTTAAGTTTCTAGTGGCGGGGTTCATAGTGGTATACCAAAGTTGTTCGGCGCTCATTTCACCAAGCCCTTTATAACGCTGTAATTGATACCCTTTTCCAATTTTTTCTATTTTTTCGGTCAGTTCTTTATCGTCGTACGCGTACTCAACCTTATCCCCTTTATACACCTTATAAA
>JAFTHR010000187.1 GCA_017457345.1 Clostridia bacterium
AGGTGGTTGAACTCACGAATATGCTGGTGGCAGGGCACATTTTAGTGCAACGCTACGGCGATATATTAAAGGGCAAGCGCACTTGGCAAAAAGACCTAGAAACGTCTTCCGTAAAACCCACGCTAAAAGATGCGGTTGCCGGGGACATCACTTCGGCAATGCCCTATCGTACAATGCTTTCCATTATTAATTTTATCAAGGATATGGATACCGTTGCGCCGGGGTTCGCTTCGTACGATACGCTGCTATATTCCCCGGAATTAAAGTTTTATAGCAACAAAGTAAAAATGGACGAAAACCTTACCACGAGCCTAAAAGGATTGTACTGCTTAGGGGATTCTTCGGGCTGGACAAGGGGGCTAATGATGGCTTCCGTAATGGGCGTTTTAATGGGGCGCAGATTAGCGTAAGATAGCAATGAAAAAAAGATCGGAAAAAAACCGATCTTTTTTTATATTTTTTTCTATGAAAAAAAGGATTTTTCAAAAAAATAGTCGAATAAATATATGGAATGCGTAAAAAATATACCTAAAAAGCAAAAAAAGGAGGGGAAAGGCAATGGAAAAGAAAGAACTTTGCGTTCGTGAACGAACGTATGAACAAGAAAACGAACGTTTTTCGCCGTACGCAACGAAATCCGCCGCCACTCGCGGTAGAGTGCGGGAAGAAACGCCTTGCCGTTTCCGTACCGATTTCCAAAGAGATAGAGATCGGATCATTTACAGTAATTCGTTCAAGCGATTAAAAAACAAAACGCAAGTGTTCTTCGCGCCGCAGGGCGATCACTACATCACGCGGCTCACGCACACGTTAGACGTTTCTCAAATTGCACGCTCGATTGCCTGTGCGCTTTCGCTTAACGAAGATTTAACGGAAGCTATTGCTCTTGGGCACGATTTGGGGCACACGCCGTTCGGCCACGTGGGCGAACGGGTAATTGCAAAGTTGGCGGAGAGTGGATTTAAGCATAACGAACAATCCCTTCGAGTGGTGGATTGCATTGAAAAATCGGGGCGCGGGCTCAACCTTACGTATGAAGTGCGCGACGGGATTTTGCAACACAAAAGCACGGGCAAGCCTAGTACGTTAGAAGGGGTAGCGGTATCCCTTGCAGACCGAATTGCTTATATTAATCACGACATTGAGGATGCGATCCGCGCGGGGATTTTAAAAGACGGGGATTTGCCCGAACACGCCGTGAACGTACTTGGAAAAATCACCAAAGAACGCATCAACACCACGATCAACGATATCTACGAAAATTCGTACGGAAAGAACTGCGTGCAAATGTCTAAGGAAGTGGAAAACGCCACCAACGAACTCCGCAGGTTTATGTTTGAACGGGTGTACGAAGTAAGCAACCGATCGATACAGGATAGAGCGGAGCGTTTGCTTACCCAACTGTTCGAATACTTTATGGGGCATCCCGAGCAGTTGCCAGAGCCGTACGCTATGATTTTAGAGCGTGACGGAAAAGAGCGTGCCGTGTGCGATTACCTTTCGGGAATGACAGATAAGTACGCCATCAGCGTGTTTGAAAGTTTGTTTATTCCTACCACCTTTTCGTTAGGAGGGCAAACGGTATGAGCAACGCAAGAGGGTTTGATCCCCGCTTTATGCAGGAACTCAAACAGAAGAACGATATCGTGGAAGTGGCTTCGGGGTACTTATCGCTCGATAGAAAGGGTGGCAACCATTGGGCGTGTTGTCCTTTCCACCACGAACGAACGCCGTCCTTTTCCATTAGTGAATCGGGGCAATTCTACCATTGCTTTGGGTGCGGTGTTTCGGGAGACGTTGTGTCACTCGTGCAAGAAATGGAATCTACGGACTTTATGGGCGCGATTCGCATTTTAGCAGCGCGCGCAAAAATGGAAGTACCCGAAAACAATTTTGATACCGAAAAATCGGTGCAACTGAAAAAGAAACGGGATGCGATTGTGAAAATCATGCGCGATAGTGCAAGATTTTACCTTTCCAACTTGTATAGTGGAGACGAGCGTGCACAGGCACATTTAGACTATATTTCTCGCCGCAAACTTTCCCCTAGCGTGGTAAAAAAGTTTGGGCTTGGCGCGTCGCTTGATTTCTCGTCTTTACCCGAATACTTAGTGGGCAAAGGCTATTATCGGCAGGACCTGCTCGATAGCGGCGTTTTGGCGGAATCGAAAAACGGGCGACTGATTGATGCGCTTGCGGGTAGATTGATCTTCCCCATCATCAATTCTATGGACGAAGTGGTGGGCTTTGGTGGCAGAGAACTGAAAAAAACGGACTTTGCTAAATACAAAAACACCAAAGAAACGTTGCTTTTTAACAAGCGCAACAAGCTCTATAACGTAAACCTATTGAAAAAACTCAAGCGGGAAACACCGATAAAGGACGTAATTATCGTGGAAGGGTATATGGACACCATTTCCCTTTACCAAGCGGGATTTCATAACGTAGTCGCTTCTATGGGCACGTCCTTAACCAAGGAACAAGCGCGGCTTGTAAAGCGGTACTCTCCCAACGTGCTGATTAGTTACGACGGAGACTTTGCCGGGCAAAGCGCCGACCTTCGCGGGTTGGAGATTTTAAAGGACGAAGGATTGAGCGTGCGCGTTGTGCCTATGCCGGACGGACTAGATCCAGACGACGTGGCAAAACAAGGCGCGGATGCCTACCAAAAATGTTTGGATGCGGCAATGCCGTTAATCGACTATAAAATCCACTCTTTGCAACAAAAGTACAACGTGGAGAGAACGGAAGAAAAACGCGAATTCGTGGCGGCGGCGCTCAAAGTGGTAAAGGAAGCCGAAAGTGAAACGGTACGGGAAGAACTGCTCAAACGCATTCGTGACGTCACGGGGATTACTTACCAAGCGTTAGAGCGGGATTTAAGCGGTGTGAAGAAAGAAGAAAAAGCCGAACCCGTTGTCATTAAAAAAGTGGAAACGGGGGCGGATAAGTTTGTGAAGGCGGCACGCTTCGTTTTAGCGGCGAAACTCTTTGCCGCTCCGTATGCAAAGAACTTTGATTTGAGCAAGATCCCGTTCGAGAACGAAGTGCATCAAATCGTGGCGGCGTACGTGCGCCATTGCGAAGAGAAAGGAACGCTCGTTCGCGCGAGCGACTTATTCGACGAACTTGGCGTGGAAGATACGGAGTTTAACGAGATTCTCGATCTAAACGGTGGAGAACGGCTCACGGGCGTTTCGGCGGAACGGTTTTTCGCCGATAGCGTGAAAACGCTAGAACTTGCCGTATTGCAAAGGGAAGTACAGGCGCTTCAAGCGGCAATTTCTGCGGAAACGGATGCGGTAAGAAGAAAAGAACTTAGTGAAAAATTAAACGCGTGCTTGTTAAAGAGCCGCCGTTAATCAAAAGAAAAAAGAAAAAAATTCGTTATTAAACGGAGGATGAAAAATGGCAATATCCGAACAAAACTTGAACGATATTTTATCGGCGCTTATCGAAACCTACAAAGCCAAAGCGTGCATTTCTACCGACGCGCTTTGCGACGCGTTTGAAAAGCACGACACCACGGCGCAACAAATAGATTACGTATACCGTGCGCTTGGCGAAGCGGGCATTCAAATTATGGACACGGAAGAGCGTGACCGTCTTTTTAGCGAAGCGGTAAACGACGTAGGGCTCGACGATCCCGTAAAAATGTATTTAAAAGAAATCGGGAAAGTGCCCCTGCTTTCTGGGGACGAAGAAATTGAACTTGCCCGTCAAATGCAAGAAGGAAACGAAGCGGCGAAAAAGCGCCTTTCGGAGGCAAACCTTCGCCTTGTGGTATCGATTGCAAAACGGTACGTGGGGCGCGGTATGCACTTCCTTGACTTGATCCAAGAAGGCAATATGGGCTTAATGAAAGCCGTGGACAAGTTCGACTACGAGAAAGGCTTTAAGTTCTCTACCTATGCAACGTGGTGGATTCGTCAATCCATTACCCGTGCGATTGCGGACCAAGCGCGTACCATTCGTATTCCCGTGCATATGGTAGAAACGATTAGCAAATTAACGCGTGTACAACGGGTGCTTTTGCAAGAACTTGGCAGAGAGCCTACGCCCGCGGAAATCGCAGAGAAAATGGGCGTGACCGAAGAACGTGTGGTGGAAATCCAAAAAATTGCGCAAGATCCCGTTTCTTTGGAAGCGCCGATCGGGGAAGAAGACGATAGTCATTTAGGAGACTTTATCGAAGATCCTAAAGCGGCAACACCGAGTGATTCCGCGGAGTTTGGTATGCTCAAAGAACTTCTTTTAAAGGTGCTCGATTCCCTTACCCCGCGTGAAGAGAAAGTTCTTCGCTTGCGCTATGGGATTGACGACGGTAAGCCTAGAACGCTGGAAGAAGTGGGTAGAGAATTCCGCGTCACCCGTGAGCGTATTCGTCAAATCGAAGCAAAAGCACTCCGCAAACTTCGTCACCCTTCGCGCAGCAAGCGGTTAAAGGATTTCTTGGAGTAAGCAATGGCGTATAGCAAGCGTATCCGCGAACTTTGTTCGTTGCTTTGTACAACGGATACTTTTGCCGACGTAGGCTGCGACCACGGCTACTGCACCGAGTATATGCTCAAACACGGGCTTTGCGAACACGCTTGGTTTTCAGACGTAAGCAAAGGCAGTTTGGCAAAAGCGGAAGCCCTGCTTGGGGAGTATGTTTTAGCAGGCAAGGCAACGGCGGTTTTAGGGGACGGATTTTTCGGCGTTCCTGCTAGCGTGGGGCTCGTGCTTATTGCGGGGATGGGTGGAAGTGAAATCGTTTCGATCTTATCCCATAAAGAGCACGGGTTTATGCCGAAGAGATTTGTATTCCAACCCATGCACGATAGCGAAAAACTCCGCCGTTATATCCTGGAAAACGGTGGGTATATCGAGCGCGATTATACCTTTGAAGACGGAAAGTTTTACGACGTGTTGGTGGGTAGAAAACGCCGAGAAGGGGATCCTAAAAACAATTATTCGGCGTTAGACTACGAGTTTGGGCAAGAGAATATAAAAACGAAACCGCAAGCGTTTTGCAAAAAGATACGAAAACTCCTTCGCGGGGTGGAAGAGTATTTATCAGGCGAACGTTTGCAAGAAGAAAGCAAGCAAGAGTTAAGAACGAGAAAAACGAAACTCCAAGGAGTATTGCAAAGTGAAATTAAGTGATTTTTACGAGGTGGTAGAAGGCGTTGCGCCCAAACGGCTCAGCGAAGAGTATTGCGCGCAGTACGAAGCCTACGATAATAGCGGTTTGCTCGTAGACGCGCAAACGGATGCGCAAAAGGCCCTTTTTTCCTTGGATTTTTCCCTTTCCGCCGTGGAAAAGGCGATTGCGGAAAAGGCAACGGTAATCGTCACGCATCATCCTGCAATTTACGCAAAGATCGGGGAGATTGTGAGCGGTGATTGTTTGGGGAACAAATTAGCGCTTTGCTTAAAGAACGGCATTTCCGTTATCTCAATGCATCTTAATTTAGACGTTGCGCCCGGCGGCATAGACGAGTGTTTAGCAGAGGGCGTTGTTCGTGCGAGCGGCGGTGGGGAGAGCGTGCAAAGCCTTTTCCAAGAACTTTTGGATGGTAGCGGTGCTTACGGCAGGGTGTATACCGTTGGAGAAAAGCCGCTAGACGAGTTGGCAAAGGCGCTTGCAAAAGAGTTTCAGTCGAATCGGATTTTGGTGTATCCGTTCGGCGAAAAAACGGTGAAGCGCGTGGCAAGTTATTGCGGCGCAGGCGCGAGTGAAGAAGCAATCGATTTTGCCCTTCAAAAGCGTGCGGACGTGATGATCTCGTCCGATTTTAAACACCATATTTTGGCGTATGCGAAAGAGCGTGGTTTAAGCGTGATTGTTTTAACGCATTACGCTGCGGAAAACTACGGTTTTAAAAAGTATTATGAAAAAATCCGTGAGCGGGTAGAGATTCCTTGCGTGTATCACGAGGACGAAGAACTGCTTTAACGGGAGGAGAATTATATGTCTGCATTACAAGCAATTTTGAACTATCAAGAAAAGGACAAAGAACTGTATCAATTAGAGCGTGAACTTGCGGCAAGCCCCGAGAGAAAAGAGTACGCAAAAGTGCGTAAGATTTTAGACGGCGCGCCGGAAAAATTAGAAGCGCTTGAAACCAAAGCGGTGGCGCTTAAAACGGAAATTGCGGCGCTTATCGCTCAGTACGAAGACGTGGTAGATCGTTTAAATGCAATGAACGAAGATTTCGAACACGGCGACGAGTTGCTCTCTAGCGGTGCCGATTTATCTTTCTATAAAAAGAAGGTGGCAACGGCGAGTGATAGAGTAAAGAAACTCAAAGCCGATTTAAAAGTGTTGAGCGACGACGTTGCTGCAACCGAAGAAGAATATAAAGCGTTAAAAACGCTGGTGCGTTCCGCCGAAAAGAAAAAGGTGGATGTTGCCGGTGCGTACAAAAAAGTAAAGGAAGAAAAAGAGCCGGCAATGAACGCGTTAAAGGCGGAACTTATGCAACTTGCAAAAGAAGTGCCCGCGCCGCTTTTAGAAAAATATATGGCAAAGCGGAAGGAGAAATTAGACTTGCCTATCGTTGGTAAGTTAGACGGAATGCGTTGCTCATTGTGCGGAATGGAACCTTCGGGGCTTGACCTTCAAAAACTCAAAGAAGGGCACGCCGTTGAATGCGAAACCTGCCGCCGCATTATTTTTGCGGAATAAGGCACGCAAACCGCGCCGTTTTCATAGAATAAACTATGCAAAAAACGGTGGCGAAAATCAATTTAAAATCCATTGAACAAAACGCAAAACTTTTCAAAAAAACGTCTGGCGTGAAACTGTGTGCGGTGGTTAAAGCGAACGCATACGGGCACGGCGCGCAGGAAGTAGTGAACGTACTAAATACCGTGGCGGATGCATTTGCCGTGGCGTTAATCGAAGAAGGGATTTCCATTCGAGAGGCGGCGGCAGGGAAGGACGTTTTGGTGCTTACGCCGCCTACAAACCGAGAACAAGCGGAAAGTATTATCGATAACTCTTTTATCGCTTCGGTTGGGGATTTGCAAACGGCGAACTTGCTTAAAAAGACGGCGCAAGAAAAAGGCGCTGTATGCCGCGTGCATATCAAAGTCAATTTAGGAATGAACCGGTACGGTGTAAGCGGTGCGGCGCTCGGCAAAGTGTGCAAAATCCTTTGTGCCACAAAGTGGATAAAAGTAGAAGGGATGTACGGGCATTTACACGAACAAACCCGCGCGGCGGCGGAAGATTGCCGCAATCGGTTCTTGGCGTGTAAGGCGGTGTACGAACGGTATTTTGGAAACGGATTA
>JAFTHR010000188.1 GCA_017457345.1 Clostridia bacterium
CTTAGAGCCTTGCGCCACCGACACCTTCAGCGTTGCTACGTCCAAGCCCGTTCCCGTCCAACCTGCGAACGTGTAGCCCGCACGCGTGGGATTATTTAAAGTAAACGTTGCCGTTTCGATTGTGTAGTTCGCCACGTTAGATGCCGTACCATTATTCAAATTATACGTAATCGTATAATCAATAGGCGTCCACGTTGCCACGTACGTTCTGTTGCCCATTGAGCCTTGGGCAATCGATACGTTTACGGTTGCTTCATTTAAGCCCGTTCCCGTCCAGCCGGCGAACGTATAACCCTCTTTCGTGGGATTATTCAAAGTAAACGTTGCCGTTTCGATATTATAGGACGTTGCGTTTGCCGTGGCTACCGTACCGCCGTTTAACGTGTACGCAATCGTATACGTGATAGGCATCCACGTTGCCGTATACGTTCTGTTGCCCGTTGAGCCTTGCGCTACCGTCACCGTCAGCGTTGCTTCGTCCAAGCCCGTTCCCGTCCAGCCGGAGAACGTGTAGCCCGTGCGCGTGGGATTATTTAAGGTAAACGCTTCGCTTTCGATCGTGTAAGACGTCTCGTTCGTTGCACTACCGCCGTTTAACGTGTACGCAATCGTGTACGTGATAGGCGTCCACTTCGCGTAAACCGTCTTGTTGCCCGTCGTGCCCATTGCAATCGCGTTATACGCTTGCGTGCACGCTTCGTTAGAATACCAACCGCCGAACGTATAGCCGTTCTTCGTTGCCGCCACAAACGTCACCGTATCTTCCACCGTGTAGGTTGCGGGGTTGCTGCCGTTCGTACCGCCGTCCAGCACGTACGTGATAGCGTATTCAACCACGTTCCATTGAGGGGTAAGTTCTACGTTTTCCGTTGCCGTAAACGTGTATTCTGCGTTCGAAGATACGCGGCTTTCACCAACGTACCAACCGTCGAATTCGTACCCTGCCTTGGTCGTTGCCGATACCGTCACGCTCGTTTCATAACGATAATCGCCTGCGATTTGCGTGTATCCGCCTGCACTTGCATTACCGCCGCTCGTCGATACGCTGTAAGTATTTCTCGTGTAGTAAACCGTGAGAACGAGTTCGCCGTCGCCCGTGATCGTGCCGCTTATCGTACTTTCATCCTCGTCGTAAGTGAAGTGTTCGAACGTCTTAACGTTCGCCGTCGCCGTCGTGTCCGTCGTACCCGTCAAAGTCTCCGTTGCCGCCAACGTATATCCGTTGCCGTCCGAATTTTGTAAATAGTATTCTACTTTGTACGCCGTGTCGTCGTTTGCCGTCCACGTTGCCGTGTACGTTCTGTTGCCCATAGAGCCTTTCGCAATCGTTACGGTTTGCGTTGCGCCGCCCAAGCCCGTTCCCGTCCAGCCGGAGAACGTGTAGCCCGCACGCGTGGGATTATTTAAAGTAAACGTTGCCGTTTCGATTGTATAGTTCACCACGTTAGATGCCGAGCCACCGTTTAACGTGTACGCAATCGTGTACGTGATAGGCGTCCACTTAGCGTATACGGTCACGCTACCCGTAGTGCCTTTTTCAATACCACTCTTTTGCGTATTGAACGAAGAATCTTCGTACCAACCATCAAACGTGTAGCCTGCCTTCTCAGGCGACTTGAACGTGATTGTATCTTCAATCGTATACGTTCCAGGGTTTTCGCCGTTCGTGCCGCCGTTTAATACGTACGTGATGCTATAATTTACAACGTCCCAAACCGCATACAACGTATATTCGCTTGCCGTACCCATAGTGTACTCTGCGCCGTTCGTATAAACGACTTCGCCGTCCGC
>JAFTHR010000189.1 GCA_017457345.1 Clostridia bacterium
CCACGCTATTTGCGCCGCCTTCCGGGGCGTATGGCGAAGCGCAACTTGCCGTTTGCGAAAAACTTGGTATGAAAACGGTGCTTTGGTCGAAAGATACGATCGACTGGCGGGATCGCAACGCCGATACCGTGTATAAGCGGGCAACGGAAGGAATAAAAGGCGGCGATATTGTGTTAATGCACCCGTATGAAAGCACTCTTACGGCGCTTCCAAGGGTGTTAGAGTATTATAAAAATGCAGGACTCCGTGCGATTACCGTTTCGGAGAATCTTGAAAGTGGAGGATAAAATGGTTTACACGAAAAAATATGGGAACGGATTGCGGGTAATCGTGAAAGAAATGCCCGGGCTTATGTCCGTGACTATGGGGATTTTAGTTGGCACAGGCGCAGGGGACGAAAGGGACGAAGAAGACGGCATTTCGCACTTTATCGAGCATATGCAGTTCAAGGGGACGGACAAGCGCACGGCGTTTGAAGTTTCGGATGCGTTCGATAGGCTTGGGGCACAAGTAAACGCGTACACGGGCAAAGATAGCACGGTGTACTATGCAAAATCCACCTGCGATCACGTGGAAGAAGCGTTTGAAGCCCTGTCCGATTTATTCTTGCACGCCACCTATCCCGAAGACGAGATGGAACGGGAAAAAGGGGTGGTTTGCGAAGAGATCTCTATGAACGAAGACACGCCCGAAGATTTGTGTTTAGATTTGCTCGCTTCGGCGTTTTACGGGAAAGAGAACTACGGTCGCAACATTTTAGGCCCTGCAAGCAACGTACAAGGATTCACGAAAGAAGGGATAAAAGCCTATAAAAAGGCGCGTTATTGCCCCGAAAACGTGGTGGTTTCCTTTGCGGGCGGCATCAAAAAGGAGCAGGCGTTCGCGCTTGTAGACGAGTATTTTGCGGAGATGGAAAAGGGTGCTTTTGAAAAACGCGAAAAAACGATTATTCAATCTTCAAACGTGCTTGTTAAGAAAAAGCCGATCGAACAAACGCATATCGCGCTCGCCTTTCCCGCGTATTCTAGAAATCACGAACTTGCGGATGCTATGTCGGCAATGAGCGGCGTGCTCGGCGGGAATATGAGTTCTCGTTTGTTCCAAGAAGTACGGGAAAAGCGTGGGCTTGCCTATTCGGTTTATTCGTACTCTTCGGCGCTTGAAGAATGCGGTTCGCTCACGATTTACGCAGGCGTCAATCCCAAAAAAGCGAACGACGCGCTCTCCGCTATCTACGCCGTGATAGACGATTTATTGAAAAACGGCTTAACGGAAGAAGAGTTTTTGCGCAGTAGAGAGCAAATGAAATCCACGCTCTTTTTCTCCAACGAAAACACGTCTTCGCAAATGGTGCTGTATGGGAAATACCTGTTGCAACGGGGGGAAGTGTTCGATTTTGAAGAAAAACTTGCGCGCATCAACCGTATGAAACGGGACGATTTGCTTTCGGCTTTAGAGTTTGCGTTCGGGAGCGGGAAAAAGTCCTTAGCGGCAGTTGGAAATTTGGATTTTTTAACCCTGTAATGGGGTTGGGTTGCCGATAAAAACGGCATATAAAAAATGAACGTAAAAAGGTAGGAAATTATGAACATTTTACAAACGTTAACAAACGAGTTTAATCTCAATGAAAAACACACCGAAAATATCGTGAAATTGCTCGACGACGGCAACACCGTCCCCTTTATCGCGCGGTATAGAAAGGAAATGACGGGCAGTTGCGACGACGTGGTTCTCCGTGCCCTTTCCGATCGCTTAGAATATCTGCGTTCTTTGGAAAAGAGAAAGGGAGAAGTGACGTCGCTCATTACCGAGCAGGGAAAAATGACCGAAGAGATCGCGCAAGCGATTGAAAAGGCGGCAACGCTTACCGAAGTGGAAGATATTTACCGCCCGTACAAACAAAAGAGAAAAACGCGCGCTTCGGTTGCGATTGCAAACGGGTTAGAACCGCTTGCGGATAAAATTATGGAGCAAGTGCCTGCGTTCTCGCCGAGAGCCGAAGCGGAAAACTACATAAACGAGCAAGTGAAAACGGTGGAAGAAGCGTTGCAAGGCGCGCAGGATATTATTGCCGAGCGCGTGTCTGACGACGCGTCCACGCGAAAGAAACTCCGCAACTTCTTCTTTAAGTTCGGGGAGATTTATTCCTGCTACGATCAAAAAACGAAGGACGGCGACGAACTCAAAACTTACGAGATGTACGACGATAGAAGTGAACCCGTGGTACAAATCAAAGGGCATAGAGTGCTGGCGATAACGCGCGGCGAAAAGGAAGGCTTTTTGAAAGTTTCCGTGAAAGTAGACGACGAGATTGCAAAGCGTATCACGGCGGCGGGATTCGTGAAAGGGGATAGCGAAAGTTCGGCTATCGTTCGTGCCGCCGCACAAGACGCGTTCACCCGTTTGATCGCGCCCTCCGTGGAGAGAGAAGTCCGCGCGGACTTATTTGAAGCGGCGAGTGAAGAAGCGATTAAAATGTTTGAACTCAACTTAAAGCCGCTGCTTATGCAACCGCCCGTAAAAGATAAAATCACAATGGGTTGGGACCCTGGTTTTAGAACGGGTTGTAAAATTTGCGTTGTAGACGGCACGGGGAAATTGCTCGATAAATCGGTGGTATTCCCCACCACGAGCGAAGCGAGAAAAGAAGAATCGAAAGTCGTTCTTAAAAAATTGATTGCAAAGCACGGGGTAGAAGTCATTTCCTGCGGGAACGGCACGGCAAGCCGCGAAAGTGAAGCGGTAATCGAAGAACTTGTGGAAGAGATCGAGCGTGAAACGGGCAGAAAGGTTGGCTACGTGATCGTAAACGAAGCAGGCGCGAGCGTGTACTCGGCAAGTGAAGCGGGTACGAAAGAATTCCCGGATTTAGACGTGACTACGCGTAGCGCCGTGTCGATTGCCCGCCGCTTACAAGATCCGCTTGCCGAACTCATTAAAATCGATCCGAAGTCTATCGGGGTAGGTCAATACCAACACGATATGAACCAAAAGCGGTTAGACGGCGCTCTTGCGGGCGTTTTAGAAGATTGCGTAAACAGCGTTGGCGTAGACTTGAACACGGCGAGCGTGGCGCTTTTAACATACGTTGCGGGGCTTAACGCAGGCGTTGCGAAGAACATTGTGGAATACCGCGAAGCAAACGGAAAATTCACTTCCAGAAAGCAACTTTTAAAAGTGCCGAAACTCGGCGAAAAGGCGTATAATCAATGTGCGGGCTTCTTGCGCGTAGATTGCGGTGCAAACGTATTCGATAACACGGCGGTGCACCCGGAAAGTTACGAAAAGGCGGAACGGTTATTGTCCTTGTTCTCGTACACGAAAGCGGACGTGAAAGAGCGCAAGATCGGCGATTTGCGCGAAAGAGTAAAGGCGTACGGGGCAAAAAAGGTAGAAGAAGAAACGGGGTTAGACGGCGCAACGCTTGCCGACGTTATCACCGAACTTATGAAACCGGGTAGAGACGTGCGCGATTCCCTTCCTGCGCCTATTCTTTTTAAAGAAGTGCGCGAAATGAAGGATTTAAAACCGGGTATGGAACTTCGCGGTACGGTTAGAAACGTGGCAACGTTCGGCGCGTTCGTGGATATCGGCGTCCATCAAGACGGCTTGGTGCACATTTCCGAACTGAGCGATAAAGGGTTTGTGAAAAACGTATCGGACGTGGTAAGCGTTGGGCAAGTTGTGACCGTTTGGGTAAAGGACGTAGATTTAAACAAAAAGCGCATTGCGCTTACCATGAAAAGCCCAAAATAAAAAATTATCGTAAAAGACTTGACAATAATTAGGAAATATATTAAAATAATCAATAAGTAAAGTAATTTTACTTTAAACACGGAGGATATGAAATATGTTGGAAAAAGTACAAGAAATGCTTGCGGAAGCGTTGAATCTTCCCATGAGCAAGGTAGTTGCGGATGCAAAAATTATTGATGATTTGGGCGCTGACTCTTTAGACGTTGTGGAACTCTTGTCCCGTCTTGAAGACGAATTCGGGATTGTAATTCCTGATGAAGACGTTGAAAATCTCGTCACCGTTGCAGACATTGCGAACGAACTTGAAAAGTTAAGCAAATAATTATCGCAACAAGTAAAAAGGCTTTCGGCTAGACCGAAAGTCTTTTTTTATTTTCGGACAATTTTTTTTGGTAAAACCGTACCATTTTGCTTTAAAATATGGTATGATAAGAAGTAATGTGGGAGTTTTTATGGAAAAAGATAGAAACGTTGAAAACTTAACGCAAAAACTTGCGCCACAAAAGCAAGTGGATAAAGAGTGGTTTCTCTCCTTGCTAAACGAAGAAGGGCAGTTGCTTTACGAAAGCGATCGTTTAAAAGCCGTAATGAAAACGTTGCGGCTTGTCCGCTTGCGCCCTTTGCAGAGTAAAATCCTTCGCGCAAAGCAAGAAATTGCCGAAATTGAACGCGAACGTGATGGGGCGGCGGGATACCGTAAAATCTTGGGTTTGCTTGCACAGATTAAAGTGACGG
>JAFTHR010000190.1 GCA_017457345.1 Clostridia bacterium
AGAAAAGATAAATGATTATTTGTATCGATATCGGAAACACGAACATTAAATACGCTATCTACTAAGGAGACGAACTCAAAATCTCTTTCCGTGCGGCAACCGATTTCAAAAAGACTTCGGATGAGTACGGCGCACAACTTGTGAGTATGTTGCGCACAATGGACATTAAGCGTTCGGCAATCACGGGCGGGATCATTTCTTCCGTTGTGCCGTCGCTGGATTATACGATTGATAAGATGTGTGACGTGTACTTGGGAATTACCCCCTTGCACGTTGCGCCCGGTTTAAAATCCGGGCTCAATATCCGTTGTGACGACGCGCGCGAAGTTGGTGCGGACCGTATCGTAAACTGCGTGTCTGCTATCGTGGGCTACGGCGACGGAACGCCTATGATCGTAATCGACTTCGGCACGGCAACAACGTTTAACATCATTAGCGAAAAGAGCGAGTTTATCGGCGGGGTAATCGCGCCGGGGATTAAGGGTTCGCTCGATTCGTTGGTAAACGGCACGGCGAAACTGCCTAGGGTGGAAATTGAAGCGCCGAAGAGTGTAATTGCGAAAAACACCGTAACGAACATGCAAGCAGGGATCGTATTCGGGTTTGCAGGGCTCGCCGAATATATGGTGAAAAAAATCAAAAAAGAACTTGGCGTAGAGAAAGTGAAAACGATTGCAACGGGCGGGTTCAGTTCGGTGATCGCAAAAGAAATTAGTTGTATCGACGTGGTGGATAAGTTTCTCACGCTCAAAGGTTTAAAGTATTTATACGAATTAAACAGCACGAAGGAATAAACTTGTACGGCTAAAGCCGTAGGGAGGAAAGGAAATGGCAAAGAAGGTAGGGGTAGCGATTTTAGGGCTCGGCGTTGTAGGCGGCGGCACGTATAAAACGCTTACCGAACATAAGGATTTCTATATCCGCACGCAAAACGTGGAAATTTCGGTAGAAACGGTGCTCGTTCGCCGCAAGGAAACGGCGTTTGATTTAGGGATTGAAGAAGATAGAATTTCGCAAAATATCGTGGAAGTGGTGGCAAATCCCGCGGTGGATATCGTCATTGAAACGATCGGCGGTTGCGGCGTGGCGAAAGAGTACGTTCTTGCGGCGCTTGCGCACGGCAAAACGGTTGTGACGGCGAACAAAGAACTAATTTCTAAGTATTCTCACGAATTGGAAAAGGAAGCAAAACGCAACGGTTGCGGTTTGTATTTTGAAGCAAGTTGCGTGGGTGGCGTGCCGATCATCCGCACTCTTTTAGACGGGGTGCAAGGCAACCACGTGACCGAAATGATGGGGATCATCAACGGCACGACCAACTTCATTTTAACCAAGATGGCGCAAGATGGAGCAGACTATGAAGAAACGCTCAAAGAAGCGCAGCGTTTAGGGTATGCGGAAGCCGATCCCACCAACGACGTGGAAGCGTTCGACGCGCTTTACAAACTTTCTATTTTGTCTTCGATCGCATTCCACACCAAAGTGCCGCACAATAAAGTATTCCGCGAAGGGATTTCGTCTATCCAAAAGGAAGATATTGCCTATGGTAAAGACCTTGGCTACACCTTAAAATTGTTAGCGATCGGCAAGAACACGCCGGAAGGGTTAGAAGCGCGCGGTCACCCCACGATTATAAAGAAGAACCATCCTTTGGCGAGCGTGAACGACGCGTACAACGCGGTATTTTTAAAAGGGGACGCGGTTGGCGACGTGATGCTTTATGGGAAAGGCGCAGGTGCGTTGCCTACGGCAAGCGCCGTGGTTTCCGACGTAATTTACGCGGCAACCCATTCCGATGTGAAGTATTCCACTTTCAAAAACACGGCAACGGCAGATGCGAACGTGAAGTTCGTTTCCGATTTCAAGAGTGCGTACTATATCCGTTTAGAAGTGGAAGATCGTGCAGGCGTTCTTGCTAAAATTTCGGGGATTTTTGCAAAGTACGGCGTGTCCATTATCGAAATGGTACAAAAGTCTAAAGAAGAAGCGAACAACGGCAAAATTCCTTTGATCTTTATCACGCACCAAACAACGGAAAACAGCGTTAAAAAATCCGTTGCAAAGATCAACGAACTTGATTTTGCAAAGGTGAAAACGACTATTCGCGTGGAAGCATAACGAATAAAAGGGCGAGTTGTTCTCGCCTTTTTTCACACTTAAAAGGAGAAAAAATGAAAGGACTAATTCTCATAAACGGGTATCCTGCCGCGCCCAAGTTTCTCGCACAAGCGGAGCGAATAAAAGAAGAACTTTGTGCGCTTGGCGTAAGCGTTCGCGTGGTGAAAAACGGCGAAGTAGGCGTGAAGATGCTTTCAAACGGCCGGTTGCAAACGTTCGGCGTTCAAAAGGATGAAACGTTTTGCGTGTATTTAGATAAAGACAAGTATCTTTCCCGCGCGCTCGAAATGTCTGGGCTTCGCTTGTTTAATAGCGCTACGGCAGTGGAAACGTGCGACGATAAGTCTACCACCTATTTGGCGCTTGCATCCAAAGGTGTGCGCGTGGTGGAAACGATCTTTGCCCCGCTTTGCTATACCCGTGGCGCAGAGCCGAACGAAACTTTTTTAGCCAAAGTGCAAAGCGAAGTTTCTCTCCCTGTGGTGGTAAAAAAATGCTATGGGAGTTTTGGTGCGGGCGTACGGCTTGCGCGAAGCGCAAAAGAACTTTTTGAAGCGGCGAAGGACGCGTTATTCGAGCCGCATTGTTATCAAAAATACGTGGCGAAATCGAAGGGAAAGGACGTGCGCGTTATCGTAATCGGTGGTAAAGCGGTTGGGGCAATGGAGCGCACGGCGAAAGAAGAAGAGTTCCGATCAAACGTTGAACTTGGCGGCACGGGCAAAGCAATTCCGCTCACGCCCGCATTCCAACAGGCGGCGGAAAAGGCGGCAAACGTTTTAGGGTTGGATTATTGCGGGGTAGATCTGTTGTACGGAGAGAGCGGTGAGCCGTTGCTTTGTGAAGTGAACTCTAACGCCTTTTTCGAAGCGTTCGAACGGGTGACGGGCATAAACGTTGCAAAAACTTATGCCGAGCATATCGTTTCCACGCAAAAACGCTAGAAAAAAGCGTTCATTTTTCGAACATTTTTTACATTTTTTTCAAAAAGGGTATTGACAAACGTAAGTCGCGGTGATAAAATATATTTATTAAGTACGCGCGTACGCTTGTCTTTTTTTTTGTAAAACAGCTTAAACGTTGCGCGAAAAGGTAAAGAAAAACTCAAAGGGGGAATCTCATGAGAAAGAAATCAAAATTACTTACTCTTGCTCTCAGCGCTTGTGTGGCGCTTAGTTTTGGGTTGACGTCCTGTGTGAACGGATGCCCTCACGATAACGACGGCAAGGGATATGAAAAGGATGCAACGCACCATTGGTACGTGTGCAACGACTGTGGTGAAAACTTTGATAAAGCCGAACACACTTTTAAGAACGGCGTTTGCGAAGTTTGCGGTGAACCTGGTTCGTCGTCTGGCGGCGGTACTAGCGCTTCTACCACGTTGAATAGCGTTTCGCTTGATAAGAGCGAAGCAACGCTTGAAGTTGGCGATACGTTAACGCTCGTAGCAACCACCGATCCCACGGATTATAGCGGCACGGCAACTTGGACTTCTACGAATAAAGACGTTGCAACCGTATCTTCTAAGGGTAAAGTGACTGCGAAAGCAGAAGGTACTACCACCATTAAAGTTAAATTCGGCTCCGGCTCGAAAGCAAAAACCGCTACTTGCGAAATTACGGTTGTAGCAGCAGGCGGCGGCAGCGAAACTCCTGGCGGCAGCGAAACGCCCGGTGGAAGTGAAACCCCTGGCGGAAGCGAAACTCCCGGTGGAAGCGAAACTCCCGTAGATAAGTCCTGTACGTCCGTTTCGTTGAATAAGAGTAGCGTTTCGTTGCTCGTAGGCGGTACGGAAACGCTTGTTGCGACTACGAATCCTACGGACACGACGGATACGATTTCGTGGCTCACGGGCGACGCGTCGGTTGCAACCGTAGCAAACGGCGTAGTGACGGCGGTGGGCGTAGGTTCGACGACGATTACCGTTCAATGCGGTTCTCAAACGGCAACCTGTTCGGTATCCGTCACGCAAACGACTGATTTTGCTCTTTCGGTTCAAAGTTTGGAACTCAAAGTCGGTATGCAAGAAACGGTGACGGCTGAAGCGGAAATTAACGGTCAACCTGCGGTTGGCGCGGTGATTTCTTGGGTTTCGGATAGCAACTCGATTGCAACGGTTGATAACAACGGTAAGATTACGGGTGTAGCCGCTGGTAGCACAACGATTACCGCAAGTTGGACTCCTGAGGGCGAAAGCACGCCTTTAACAGCAACGGTTGAGGTTTCCGTTTCTTCGAATCAATTAACGCTTTCCGCGAAACAATACGTGGAAAAGGGTGTAAGCGACACGGCGTTCGATTTCACCGAATTCGATAACGAACTTCGTGGCTATACCTTAACGAGCGCGAAATTCGGCTCTACGGACGTGACGTCTTCGATTGCTTCCAGCACCACTCGCGTGTATGCGGTTAGCAATACGGCTGCGTATAGCGGTACGCTCGGTACGACGTCGGATATGACGTTCACCTTCACGAATCCTGAAAATTCGACGGATAAGTGGGTGGTTTCGGCGCAAGCAATGCTCGTCACGCAAGCCCTCCGCGATAAGGCGGATATCGACGGGTTCTTGGACGTAGCCTATGCACAAGAAGGTGCAGGTGTACAAACGAACGCAAACGGCGTGAAATACGGTTTGTGGAAAGGCTATTTCGTTCTTGCAAACGATATTCAATACAACCCTGTTAGCGCAACGATCGACCAGTTGGATGAGTATTATCAAACCATGACATATCAATGGTGGGTGGCGACTTATGGTTCAGCTGCACTTGGGGGCAACGGTAGAATAGGTGATCCGCTCTACGGCGGTGGTTTCGACGGTACGTTTGACGGTCAAGGCTACAAGATCGATAAATTGTGCGTGTCTAATAATCACGGAACTACCTCGAGCGGTGCGTTTATCGGTAAATTGAGTACGAACGGTATTATTAAGAACGTGGCGTTCACGAATGCATATCACCTTGGCTGCGGTGGGTTCTTAACGGCAACTGGTCATGGTACGGTTGAGGACGTATATATCCAAGCGGCTTACCAAGCAAGAGAAGGTTGGCAAAACGACCGTTCCGGGTTCATCTTCTCGAGAGACATTATGGCTGGTGCTGCGGTTAGACGTGTTGTTGTAAAGGTAGACTCGCGTTCCGCGTTCACGGATTTGGCTTCTTGGACGCTTGGTGCAATCCACTTCAATTACGGCATCTATCAACAAGTATTCTCCATTTGTGATGGCGATATAACTCCTTGTGACGTATTATCCGATTATGGCGTAACGGGTACGCCTGACACGTGGATGTACTACAACACGTTGGCGGAATTCAAGAACGGTGCGACGGGTAAACCGGCTGCGTGGGAGTTCACGGGTAACTTCGCCGACTGGACGGCAGGCGTTTGGTCGATAGCAATGGGTATTGCCATCATCATCGCTAAAAAGAACGATGAAAAAGAAAAGGCGAAGAAGATGCTCGTCAACTACGGTATAGGTATGGTCATCATCTTTGCTATCTTGATTGCCATCCCGTTTCTTGTAAGAGGAATTGCGGCTTTGGTGGCAACATAACGAAACGATTGTTTGGGCGTATGGCGGTTGCCGTGCGCCCTGCAAAAATCGCACACAACTTTTTGTTGTTTTTTGCTCAAAAGGTATTGACAAAGACAAACGAAGCGACTATAATGAAAATGCAAGGTCGTATCAATACGACTTGACACAAAAAGGAGGTTGGCTATGAACACGGCAGAAGTTTTGAGAAAAGCAGAAGCAGGAGAGGGTTTGACGGTCGAGGAAGTGAAAGTTTATCAAACACTTGTAACGCCCGTCAAGCATACCTACGGAAAGTACGGAACGCTCGCAAAGAAGTATCTTGAAGAACACAATCCGGCAAAGTTATGGACGATTGAGAATATCCCCGAATACTTGCACGGAGTGGATGCGGCGGCAGACAGAATGTACGAAGCAATGTACGCAAAATTGTCGGCTTCCGATCAGTTCAAAAAGAACGGCGACTTTATGCACGACTTGCAAGTGGAAACGGAGATCCGAAACCGTATCGACACGGAAATCTTGAACGAAATAGTCTATGTGAACTAAAGGAACGAAGTATGGAAAAGAAAGACGTTAAGAAAGTAGTTGAGAAGACGGCTTCCGTAACGGGAAAGGTTGTCAGAACTGGACTTGGATTAGGGTTGTTACTCTTAAACGTAGCGGCGACCGCGGTCGGAGCAATCGTTTGTGCGGTTACTTCGCAAGACTGAGGTGAAAAGATGGAAAGAAAAGAAAATACACCGGAGCGCACCAAGCGCAGAAAGTACGAAGAAGTCCACAAGGACGAACGCAAGGCAAAGAACAAGATTTGGGGAACGAGCGTGGATAGACAGTTCGCGGACGAGATAGACGAGTTTCTGTCTCGTCACCCCAATTTAACGAAGGTTGCGATCATCGTCGAGGGATACAATTCGCTCAGAGAAAAATTCGAGCCGAGCGATAAGAAATAACGGCAGGTTTTATAGCCGAAATATCGTGGATGCTTACGGGCATAGTCACGGAGTACAGCCATTGATTGACGGAGTACGAAGTGGCTATGCCGTTCTCCGTCAAAATCAAACAAGTAGTATTTTACGG
>JAFTHR010000191.1 GCA_017457345.1 Clostridia bacterium
CCCAACGAACACACCGCTAGGTAAAAGCCTTACTACTTCGCCTTCTTCCATTATAAATCGGATCTCCGCAGGTCTTTCGTTTACTTCGGCGTTCGTGGCAAAGAGTGAAAAATTTACTTTTCCCATGCAGGTCATATTTACCGTATCTTCCACTTCGATAACGCCTTGCAGAGAACGGTTTTCGCACGTTGCAATTACCTTGCTGGGCATGCCGCAAAATAGTTGCAACAAGTCTAGCGTGTGGATTGCTTGATTGACGAGCACGCCGCCGCCTTCCGTCCGCTTTTTTCCACGCCATTGCGCTTGCGCGTAGTACGCGGCGTCTCTATGCCAACGCACGCTTCCTTCCGCCGAACGAATTTTCTTGCCGCTTAAAAGTTCCTTTGCTAGCAGCGTAGACGGGTTGTAGCGGTTTTGAAAACATACGCCAAGTTGCGCCGAAGATCTCTTTTCTGCTTCTAGTATGTTTTCGATCTCTTCCTTTTGGATACAAATAGGTTTTTCGCAAAGTACGTGTATTCCGCGCTCCAACGCTTCTATTATCATTTCGGCATGCAGATAATGCGGCGTGCAGATATGCACTACTTGCGGCTTTTCTTCTTCCAGCATTTTGGAATAATTTTGGTAGCCTTTTTCTCCGTAGCGCAAGATCTCACTTTCTAAAATATCGCACGCGCAGGCGGCGGGGATCGATAAAGTTTCCAGCACTTTTTCGTGTACTTTACCGATAACTCCTAGCCCAACGATAGCCGTTTTCATTTCGCTTTACTCCCAAACGTCCCGCCCATTTGCGCCACCGTTTCGGTTGCGCAAGTTTTGCGGCGCGAAGTTTTGCGGCGCTTTGTTAATTCCGCTAAATACTCTTCTTCGTTCACGGGCAACGTGATTTTTTCTCCGCCTTTCCAACCGGAAAGTTCAATGGCGTTCATCAGTTCCACGCCGTTAAACCCATCCTTGCCCTGCACGAATTGCTCTTCTAAACCTAAAATAGCGTTCGTAAAGTTGTTTAAAATCCCTTTGTGTTGCGGGTTTTTGCCGTCCGTTTCCACTTCGATAATTTCACAAGCAGGTCGCTCGAATCCGCTCGTCGCCGACGCGCTTAACTTCGCCGAATCGCAATCGTTTTTATACCATAACAGTTTGTCGTTTTCGCAAACGAGTTTACCTTTCGTGCCGCTCACTTCAAAACGGTTCGTTCCGGGCGCTTCCCCCGTTGTGGTCACGAACACACCCGTTGCGCCGTTCTCGTACTCGAAGTACGCAGTCACGTCGTCTTCCACTTCGATATCGTGCCATTTTCCGTAGTGGCAGAACCCACGAACGTTTTTCGGCATTTCCCCAAGCACCCATTGTATAAGGTCGATTTGGTGCGGGCATTGATTGATGAGCACGCCGCCGCCTTCGCCGTCCCACGTGGCGCGCCAACTGCCGTTATCGTAGTAGTTTTGCGTGCGGAACCAGTCCGTTATAATCCAACTAACGCGTTGCAAGTTGCCAAGTTCGCCCGCTAAAATCATTTCTCGCATTTTGCGGTATAAACAGTTCGTGCGTTGATTAAACATCATAGCAAATCGCGCACTATACTTTTCCGCCGCTTCGTTCATTTCCCGAACTTGCTTGGTGTATACGCCCGCGGGTTTATCGCAAATAGTATGCACGCCACGGCGCAAACTTTCCACAACGATTTGGGGATGATCATAGTGCGGTGTTTCTACTAAAACGGCGTCTATTTTTCCGCTTTCAAGCATTTTAATATAGTCATCAAAATAGGCGATATCCCCGCAAACGCTTTTCGCCCGTTCGAGTTTTGCAGCGTTCGTATCGCAAACCGCTGTCAACGCGCCGTTTTCTACTTCACCCCCTAAAAAAAGGGACGCGTAGTACGAGCCTTGATTGCCCATTCCTATAATGCCGTAACGTAATTTTTCCATAATTAGAACCTCTCTTTTAAATACCGAACGCTCTTTCCCACTTCGGCGATCGGATCGGGATAATCCACCGCGTCGTCCTGTTCCACGAAATAGTATTTTGCTCCCGACTTTTGCATTTGTTCAATCACTTTCTTAAAGTCTATATTCCCTTGCCCTACCGGCGCAAATTTCGGCTCTATTTTGTTTTCACCGTTTTGCTTTTTGCACACAATTTCGTAATCTTTTAAATGCACGCAACCGATTCGGCCACTCAGTTTCTCAAGATAGTCTACCACGCTCACGCCGCCGTATTGCAACCAGTAGGTATCGGCAGTAAAACGGATATGCGGCGCATTTTGGAGTAAATAGTCCATTAGCGTTTCGCCGTTTGCTGTTTTCATAAATTCAAAGTGATGATGATGGTAGAAAAATTGAAATCCGTTTTTCTCCATTTTCTCCGCCGCCGTATCGAGCGCCGCCACCGTGCGGTAAAACGCCGCTTCGTCCGTTAAAACGGGGATCGGCATCATGCCAAGCCCGATATTTTTGCAACCGAACTTCGCGTGTTCATCCATTAACCGTTCGGTATCCCCTAAAATACGGTCCATCGCTACGTGGGTGAGCAAAACCGGCATTTCGCTTTCTTTGCTTACGCGAGCAATCCTTTCGGCGTTGAACTCCGCGCCCGAAAATTGCAGATACGAATATCCTGCGCTTTTGAGTTTGAACGCCGTTTCTAAAAATTCTTTCTCCGTTTGAATGAGCGAACGGATGGAAAATAAATTTAGCCCTACTTGCATTTTTTATACCCCCTGCTCGTTTGCACGTAGCCAGCCTTTTCTAACAGACTTTTGAGTGCTTCTACCGCCGCATCAAACGCCGCGCCGCCGTTTTCGTACACGAACTTGTGTTTCATTGCCGTGCCGTCGATTGCCGAATACGCCGCAAACGTTGCAAGATGCGGTTCAATGGTGAGCACCTTGTCCCCATTGATTTTTTCAATCAGCCGATCGATTTGCCCGTCGCCGTAGCCGGCGGGAACAAGTTCGCCCGTTGCTGCAACCACGTCCTTAATATGAAAATAATCCGCTTTTTCGTGCAGGAGCGACAACGTTTTTTCGGCAGGCTCGCCGCATTGAATAAAGTTGGCTGGATCGTATACCGATTTTAAATTCGGCACTTTTTCAAGCAAGGTTTGTACACGCTCCGCCACGTCACCGAAAATTTCTTTCTCGTTCTCGTGGCAAAGGCTAACGCCGTATTCCCCTGCAATCTCCACCATCTTTTGCAGGCGGTCGATTACCTCGCTTTCTCTATCGTAGGCGCGGAAGAAACTGAACGCACGAACGCGCGAACAACTAAAAAGATTGGCAAGGTCCATTACGCGGCGCACCGTGTTTTGGTACACCGCAAAATCCACGCCGATATCCACTTACCCAAGCGGAGAGCCGATCGACCAAACCGATATTCCTTCGCCTTCTAGTATTTTTCGATACTCCTTTGCTTCG
>JAFTHR010000192.1 GCA_017457345.1 Clostridia bacterium
AACGCACACGTCCACCGAAGAGAGTACGCTCTTTTCCACGCTCACCGTGTTCCCTTCCACCGCAACGTTTGCACCCATTGCCCGAAGAATCCGCTCGGTATGATCGCGGGATTTTAACGGCTCGGTCACCGTCGTTTTTCCCTCTGCGGAAATACCCGCAAGCAAAAGGGCACTCTTTACCTGTGCCGAAGCAATTTTAAGTTGAACTTGCGCCCCTTCTAACTGCGCCGGAGAAACGTATACGGGCGCGTGACCTTCCGTGGTACGCACGTTCGCACCGAGAAGCGCGAGCGGATTCGAAACCCGCTGCATAGGTCGAGTGGAAAGAGATGCGTCGCCATACAGCATTGCATCTACTCCTTTCCCTGCCACGAAACCGGTGAGCAAACGAATAGTCGTGCCCGAATTACCACAGTTGAGTTCGGTTCCTCGGCGAAACCTAGGCGTGCCGTGCACGCGAAGGGTTGTTCCGTCGATATCGATTTTCGCGCCCAACGCGCGCATACAACGACACGTGGACAGGCAGTCTTCGCCCATCAACGCGTTTTGTATTAACGATTCGCCCTCTGCACCGCCGTTGAGCATAATGGCACGGTGGGTGATCGATTTATCGCCGGGAAGACTGAACTCCCCTGCAAAGTATTCTCTTCCTGAAACGAATTCTATCATTACAGTTCCTCTTATTCTTTTTATTGAGCGCGTTAAGCGTTTGCATTTACCGCGCGGTTGAGTGCTTGTACGTATTCTTCATACCCAAGCGCAAGCGTTTGCCACGCCCCTTTCGACTTCGCCACGGCAAGCACAATCTCGCCGTCCTTGGCGTTCTTTTTATCCGATTTCGCGCGTTCGGCAAACGACGTATCCACCATCTTTATCGGCTCATACGGCTCTACCGTTAACGCCCGTTCCACGATAGAGAGCAGTTGCTTTCCATACTCCTTTTCGCACGCTCCGCATTCCATTGCAATGCGCGTTTCCAGCGCCATACCGTAAAGCACGCTTTCGCCGTGCGATAAGCCGAACGAGAGTTCTACGGCGTGCCCCGTGGTATGCCCTACGTTTAGCGATTTTCTCTCCCCGCACTCTTTCTCGTCACGCTCCACAACGCCTGCTTTATGGCGCACGCAAGCGGTGATAAGGGTTTGCAAAAACGCAAGGTCGGTAAAACTTGTTTCCTTGCCGGAAAGTAAATCAAATATCTCTTTCGAAAGGGCGGCGTATTTCACGATTTCACCTAAGCCGCACTTGATTTCTCTTGGCGGCAAGGTACGCAAAAAGGTGGGATCAATCAACACTTCTTTCGGTTGATAGAACGCGCCGATACTGTTTTTTACACCGCAAAAATCGATTGCCGTTTTCCCGCCAACGCTACTATCCACTTGCGCTAAAAGCGTGGTAGGGATTTGCACGCATTCGATCCCGCGCATATACACGGATGCCGCGAACCCGCCGATATCTCCCACAACGCCACCACCTACGGCAAATAGCGTTGAGCCGCGTTTAAGTTCGGCTTTGAGCATAGCGGATAAAATGTTTTGCAGCGTTAAAAAATTCTTATTCTCTTCCCCCGCCGACATTACGAACGTGGGTACGCCGGGGAATAATTCGTTCAGTTTTTCACCGTATAATCGGTGCACGTTTTCGTCCGTCAACAAGAAGTTCTTTCCTTTGGAAAGAAGGGACGGCAAACGGCTTTCTAACGCCCCGCACCCGATCGGGATCGTGGCTTGCATGGAGGGCGCGTT
>JAFTHR010000193.1 GCA_017457345.1 Clostridia bacterium
GCACTTTGTCGGTGCAGAGCTTTTTGGAGGCGCCACCCGGATTTGAACCGGGGGATAAAGGTTTTGCAGACCTTGGCCTTACCACTTGGCTATAGCGCCACTCCTGTTCGAAGGGGGAATAAAAGAAAAAACGACGCGGATACGTTGGAGCGGGAAACGAGATTCGAACCCGCGACATTCACCTTGGCAAGGTGACGCTCTACCACTGAGCTATTCCCGCATATTTTGCATCCGCGCCGTTTTATGGTGGAAGTTATAGGGATCGAACCTATGACATTCTGCTTGTAAGGCAGACGCTCTCCCAGCTGAGCTAAACTTCCGTTGAAAGCTTAATTACTATATCACATAAAAAAAAGAAAGGCAAGCATTTTTTCGCTATTTTTTAAAAAAATTAAAAAAAATTTTTTCCTTCTCCTTTTTCGCTGCGCCGATACTTCCTATTTCTACCATATGAAAAAACTTTTAACTTTGTTAAAAAAAGTATTGAAATACCGAAAAAAAGATGTTATAATGTTATCAATTTAGAAAAAGAGAAAGAATGAAACCTAAAAAAAGGAGGAGTTTATGAAGAAAAAACACTCGTTTTTGTTGTGCTGTTTGGCTTTGGCAAGCATTGCCACGGCGTTTTCGGCGTGCGCGGGTTCAAGCGATCGCTCGTCTTCTTCCCGTTCTTCATCTTCGTATAGTAGATCGAGTTCTTCTACTTCTTCAAGTTCGTCTTCTTCAAGTTCTTCGGTCTTGCCCCCTGAGCCGGAATGTACCCACGAGTGGAGTGAGTGGGAAGTACTTAGCGAGCCCACTTGTTCGGTGCAAGGTATGCGCACCCATTACTGTTTAGAGTGCGAAGAAACGGAAAGCGAAAAATTATTATTATTGCCGCACACCCTTTCGGAAGACTTTACGCGCTGCGAAGTGTGCGGAATTACGCACACGGGCTACTATCTTAACTATAAAATGAACGGCGACGCGAAGTCCGCCGCAATCACCGGTGTTACAAACGGCTACGGGCTCACGCTGTTTATTCCCGCGGAAGATACGGTGCAAATCGTGGCGGGGAAGCCCGCGGCGAAAACGGTGCCGATTACTTCGATCGATAGCAATATGAGTTTCGTGGAAGTAAACACCTTAATTTTAGGGCAGAACATCAAGAGCATAGGAGAATATGCGTTTTCGAATTCTAGAAGTCTTGCGAGCGTTTACATACCTGCGGCGTTTGCAAATCTTCCGGACGCGGCGTTGAGCGGTTGTAGAAACCTGCGCGAATTTATCGTGGAAGAAGACAACCCAAATTTCAAAGCAATAGACGGGAATTTGTATACCAAGGACGGCGAAACCCTTCTTCGGTACGCGTCAGGGAACGAAAGAAAGACCTTTACCGTACCAGACGGGGTAAAAAAGATTGCGCCGTACGCTTTTAGGAATGCAAGATATTTGCAATCGCTCGTGCTGCCCGAAGGGCTTACGACAATCGGAACGTATGCGTTTGAAAACGCGAAAGAACTCACGCAAATCGAATTCCCGAGCACGATACGTGTGATTGATGAAAACGCGTTTAGAGAAAGCGGAATAGACGTGCAAGAAAACTACGAGGACGGCGTTTTATACCATTCGAACGTGCTGGTAAAAGCACAGGATGCGCCCCATACCTATCGCGTGAAAGACGGTACCGTTTGCATTGCCGCGGGCGCCTTTAGCTGGGGCAATTCAAACTTGATGGACGTGACGTTGCCGGCTTCGGTCAAAGGCATTAACACGTATTCCTTCGGCCTTTCGCAGACGGGTGCGACCATCCGCTTTGAAGGGAACGTGGAAGAAGTGGCGGAGCGTGCGTTCTTCCATAGTTCGGGCGTTGAAGAAATCCATTTCTCCGAAAACGTGACGGAGTGGAATACCGGCATAATGAACGGGTTCTTGAATTTAAAGACCATTTATTTTGACGGCACAATGAGCGATTATTGCAAAATGGAAATGCCGATTTTGCCAACCGATTGCGTAGAGAACGTGTGCGTAAACGGTGTGGCGCTTGCCGAAATGGAAGAAGTGATGTTAGACGACACGGCAACGGTTATTAACGCGCACTCGTTCGTGGGAACGCCTTTGCGGAAATTGACGATTTCCGGCTCGGTACAAACAATCGATACTCGTGCGCTAGAAAATTTGGAAAGTCTTGAACAAATCGTATACGCAGGCGCGATCGATAAATGGCTTGCGATTGAAAGCGACTACGCGGCGATTTACGCGGCGGCGCCCGTCTCTTTCTCGGCGGCGCAAGGCAATGAATTGCGGATACCAGACGGGGTGGAGGAGATAAAATCCTGGGCGTTTAAAGACCAACCCTATCAATCGCTCGTATTGCCGCAAAGCCTGTTGACGGTAGAAGAAAACGCCTTTGCAGGGTGCGAAAACCTTGCGAGCGTGAACTATTTAGATGGCGTTGAAGGTTGGTGCACGGTAGACACGGACTACGCCTTTTTGGCGAAAGCCGCTTTGCTCTTTAACGGCACGCAGGTGGCGGGCACGTTAGAAATCCCTGGCTCGTTAGAAACGATAAAGTCTGGTACGTTTAGAAATCAAGCAAGCATCACCGAATTGCAATTTGGGGAAACGCTCACGAAAATAGAAGCGGGCGCGTTTGCCGATTGTTTAGGAATTGAAAAGGTATGCTATGCAGGCAGCGTTGAAGGTTGGTGCGAGATAGACACGGACTACGCGTTCTTGGAACGAGCCGAACTCTATTTCGGTGCGGAGAAATTACAAGGCAAACTCACCATTCCACAAACGATTACTCGGGTGCGGGATAACACCTTCCAAAACCAAACGTCGCTCACGGAAATTGTGTTGCCGGAAGAGTTAGAAACGTTGGGCGAAGAAGCGTTTAAGGGTTGTAGCAACGTGGAAACGGCAACCACGCCCGTGCGCTTTGCGCAAACGATCGTTTCCTTGCCCGTTCGCGCGTTAACCCTTCTCGGCGCGGGAGAAACCGAAGTGGAAGATTCGGCGTTCTTAGAGCAAACGCTCCTTGAAACGGTCACCCTTCAAGGGAACTTTAAATCGGTAGGTGCGAGCGCGTTCGAAGGTTGCTCGTCGCTCCAAACGCTCACTCTTTCGGGAACGATTGAAAGCGTGGGAGAAAAGGCGTTTAA
>JAFTHR010000194.1 GCA_017457345.1 Clostridia bacterium
CGCTTCCGTACCGCTATGTAAGCCGTTCGCACATGTATTTTGCGCTTGGGGATAATCGTAGATATTTTAGCGAGAATGAATTATTCGGCTCGGCAACGGAGTCTTTAAAAGGCGCGCTTTGCTACTATTTCATTCAAGAAAATTATTATCAAACCATTGAAACGGTTTTGCGTTCCTATGGAATAAAAGAGATAGAGTATTTACCCGTCACGAAAGCGGAATCTTCGTACTTACTCCCCCAAAAAACCCGTGAAGATTACACGTTTTTACTAGACGTTGGATATATCACCACGTCTTTATCTACGGTGTTTGGTGATGGGATTGCCGTAGAACGCACCTACGATTTTGGTACGGCAAAGATTTTAGCCGATTTGATTTCGGCGTTAGAGGTAGACTTAGACACGGCAATGGAAATGATCGATACGTTTGGTGCAACCGCCGTTTCCGTGCCCGTGCAAGACGTGTGGCAAAATTCCAAGGGTCAAAACTATTCGGCCTATAAAATCGTGCAAACGATCGGAGATTGTATTAACGGCTTTTGTGAGTATTTGCACGAGTATTTTCAAAAATACTACCAAGATACCGGTGTTTTAAGCGTTATGGAAAAGCCCTTGTATATCACGGGTGAAGGGCTCGATAAAGTTCGAGGGTTTGGCGAGCGAATTTCTAAAACGTTGAACCGACCTACGCAAACGGTTTGCCCGGATTTACCGTACTTTGACAAACCTTACTATTCTTCGAGAATATCGTTGCTTTCGGAAGCGCTTAAAAGTGAAGAGAGCAAAGGCTTTTTGAATAAATTGTTCCATATTTAGGAGGAAAAACGAATGAGTTATTATACGAACGAAGCCGAAAATTCATACAACTACGGCTACGACGCAGGGTATTCTTCTGCCCAAGAAGATATGCAAGGCAACAACCTTTCGGTTGGCGCAAAAATTAAAGTAGTAGGCGTTGGCGGCGCAGGGAATAACGCCGTAAACCGCTTAATCGAATCGGGTTTGAGTAGTCCTGAATATATCGTTGTAAACACGGACAACCAAGACCTTGCGCGTTCTATGGCGAAAAACCGCATCCAAATCGGCGCGGCTCAAACCAAAGGTTTGGGGGCTGGCGCAGATCCTGAAATCGGGAAGAAAGCCGCAGAAGAAAGCAAAGAAATCGTGCAACGCGCTTTGGAAGGTACGGACCTTTTATTCATTACCGCCGGTATGGGTGGTGGTACGGGTACGGGTGCTGCTCCCGTCATTGCGCGAATCGCAAAGGAAATGAAAATTTTAACGGTAGCGGTTGTCACTATGCCGTTCACTTTTGAAGCAAAGCGCAGAATGGACAACGCCATTGCGGGGATCAAAGAACTTGGCAAGTACGTAGACTCCATTATCACCATCCCCAACGATAAAATTCGCGAAGTAGTGCCCCAAGGCACGTCGTTTGCAGACGCGCTTAAAGTAGCAGACGAAGTATTGCGCCAAGGTATTCGTGGGATTGCCGAACTTATCGTGAACCCTTCGCTTATCAATTTGGACTTTGCAGACGTGAAAACCACGCTCAAAGATCGCGGCGTAGCACATATGGGTATCGGTGTTGCAAAGGGCGAAAAACGCATTTCGGATGCCGTTCGTTGTGCGGTATGCAGTCCGCTTTTAAACACCACGATCGAAGGTGCGAAATCGGTTATTTTGAACGTTGTAGGCGGCAAAGATTTATCGCTTGACGAAGTGTGGACGGCGGCTGAACTCGTTCGTAAGGTAGTGGATTATTCCGCGAACATTATCTTCGGTGCTTGTATCGACGAAAAGATGCAAGACGAGGTGGAAATCGTTATCATTGCCACGGGATTTTCGGATACCGACGGCGTGTTCCAAGGCATGGAAGGCGTAAACAATTACCAAAGAGCGGCGGCACTTTCGCAAAAAATCGAAGGTTCTTTAAACGAGCCTGCGGCAGATCCCACTCAACTCAACGCTTCCGCTATCAATACCACCGAACTCGATAGAACGCCTGCGCGTGATTTCCAACCTGGGGATGAGATTGCAGACGCAAAGAAACCCGAACCCGTAGAAGAA
>JAFTHR010000195.1 GCA_017457345.1 Clostridia bacterium
CTGCTTCTTTCGTGAAATAACTCATAGGGATTAACAGGGGGAAATACGCGTTTTCTACCCCTTGTTTATGAAAGCGTTGATTCATTTGATTTTGGATATTTTCCCAAATTGCATAGCCGTAAGGGCGGATGACCATTGTGCCTTTTACCGGACCGTAATCAACGAGTTTCGTTTTGAGCACAACGTCTGTATACCATTGCGGGAAATTTTCTTCAATATCCGCAATTTGTTCAACGAATTGAGTTTCTTTAGCCATAAAAACACCTCGGTTTTAAGATAGTTCTATTATACCGCAACCAACTTGATTTTTCAACCGTTTTTCACGCCTTTTCTTCGCTTTTACAAGTTTTTTTCTACGAAAACAAGTAAAAACGCGCCCTGCTACCTGCAAAACGCGTTTTTCGTTCTATTCTCTTTTCGTTTTATTCGGCAAAATAATTTATTTTCATTGCCTTTTTCACTTCCGCAAGCGTTTGCGCCGCCACTTCTTTGGCTTGCGCGCTGCCTTTTTTAAGCATCTCCCACACCGCGTTCAAATCCTTTGCGTACTCTTCTCTTCTTGCACGGATCGGCGCAAGCGTTTCTTGCATTACGGCGTTCAGGAATTTCTTTACTTTCATATCTCCTAACCCGCCGCGTTCATAGTGCGCTTTCATTTCGTCTAAACACGAATACTCGGGCAAATACGCCGCAAAATGTTCGTTGGTCGAGAAAGCGTCAAGATAGATAAACGTGGGGTTATCTTTGGTATTACCAGGGTCGGTCACCTTTAAGTGATTTGGATCGGTATACATCCCCATTACCTTGCGCTTAATCTCTTCTTCGCTATCCGCAAGATAAATGCAGTTGCCGAGCGATTTGCTCATTTTCGCCATACCGTCAGTCCCCGGTAAACGCAAGCAAGAACGGTTTTCCGGAAGCACCGCTTTCGGCTCTACCAGCGTTTCGCCGTATAACCCGTTGAAACTACGCACGATTTCGCGCGCCTGCTCCAACATAGGCAACTGATCTTCGCCTACGGGCACGGTGTCCGCTTTGAAGGCCGTGATATCCGCCGTTTGGGATACGGGATAGGTTAAAAAGCCCATAGGGATAGATGCGCCAAACCCCTTTTGTTTGATCTCCGTTTTCACCGTTGGATTGCGCTCTAAGCGCGCCAACGTGACAAGGTTCATATAAAAGAAGGTGAGTTCGGTGAGTTCCGACACGTGCGATTGAATAAAGATGGTGCTCTTATTCGGATCAAGACCGCACGCTAAATAGTCCAACGCAACTTCCGTAATGTTGGCACGGACTTTTTCGGGATTATCGAAATTATCCGTCAACGCTTGTGCATCGGCAATCATAATATAGATTTTTTCGTATTTACCGCTATTTTGCAATTCCACGCGGCGTTTGAGCGAGCCTACGTAGTGCCCGATATGCAGTTTCCCCGTAGGTCTATCGCCCGTTAAAATTACGTTCTTCATATTTTCTCCTTATTTGCGAACGCCGAATTCGTACACCGCAGTAAAACGGTATTCTTGCCCTGCTTCGTAAATAGACGAGCCGTATTCGGCGTATGCAGGCACGTTCACGTTGTTCGGGATGGCTTGCGTTTCTAAACAGAGCGCGCCGCATCTCCCGTATTTTTGACCTTTTTTACCCACTTGATCAAGCCCGTTGCCTGCGTATAATTGCACGGCGGGCATATCGGTGTAGCACTTCATTTCCACGCCGCTCTTTTCGCTGTATAACACGGCGTACGGCAACGATTTATCGCGGTTTTTGTCAAAGACAAAACAATGGTCGAATCCACCGCCGTAAGCAAGATCGGTATCTCTCGTTCTCTGCGTGTCGCCAACGCCAACTTTCACGGGAGAAGTGAAATCGAACGGCGTACCTTTCACGCATTTAAATTCCCCGTGCGGGATGAGCGTTTCATCCGTAGGCACGTAGTACGGAGCGGCAATTTGGAGTTCGTGATCCAAAATGCTATCCCCGCCGTCTAAGTTAAAATAGGCGTGGTTGGTGAGATTGATCGCCGTCTTTTTATCGCTTACCGCGCGGTAGGCAATGGAAAGTTTTCCACCTACGAACGAATAGACAACTTCCACGTTTAAGTTCCCGGGATAGTTCTCTTCGCCGTCGGGAGAAAGAATGGAAAGGGAAAGGCACTCGTTGCCTTGTCCGTCGTTTACGATCTCCGTCTTCCAAATCTTTTTATCAAACCCTACTTTTCCGCCGTGCAAATGATTGCCCCTATCGTTCAAGTACAGGTCGTACGTTTTTCCGTCAATCGTAAGTTTGCCCTTTTCAATGCGGTTGCCAAAACGGCCGATCAACGCGTTTAAGTAGCCGCCGTTGTTTTCATACCCCTGCACGGTATCGTAGCCGTACAAAACGTCCGTTAAGCCGCCTTGCGCGTTCTTTACCACAATCTCTTGTAAAATCCCACCGTAATCGAGTACGGTAGCGTAGTTTTCGCCGTCTTGCAACGTAAACGCGTACACGGTATCGCCATTTTTCGTTTTTCCAAAGACTTTTTTGATGATTTTCGTCATTTGATCACCTTCCGTTTTTTCTAATTATCGTCAGTATTATATCACTTTCTTCCCCGTTTGTAAATAGCAAACGGTTTTTTTACGCAAAATGTTTTTATGAAAAAAAATCTTTTACCTTTATGCACTTTGCTCTTTATCGGCTTTTTATGCTTTTTGCTCGGCAAAACCACGAGCACAATCGGCTCTCTTCCTTTAACGAATTTACCCGCCGTGCCCGCCTTTTTAAACCGACTTTTTTAGCCGTTTACGCCGTACAAACTGCGGTAAGCGTACATTGCTTCTAAATGCTCTTTGCCTTCGATAACGCCCGTTTCAATCGCCGAAATAATGTTGTTCATATTCACCACGGAATATACTTTCACGCCGAATTCTTTGAACGCTTCGTTTACGGCGGAATCATCACTCGTCAACCCTTTTTCCATACGGTCTACGGAGATGATCATCCCCACCACGTTTACGTTTGCAGCCGCTTGCAATTTAGGAAGAATTTCACGCAAGGCTTTGCCGGACGTCATAACGTCTTCAATGATAACCACCTTTTCTCCGTCTAACAGTTGTTTCCCAACGAACAAACCACCTTCGCCGTGGTCCTTCACTTCCTTTCTATCAAAGCAGTAGTTCCATTCTTCCCCGTGCTTTTCGGAAAGGGCAATCGCCGTTGCTACCGAAAGGGGAATCCCCTTATAAGCAGGCCCTACGAGCGTTTCGCCTTCAATACCGTTGTTTTTAATACAAGCGGCGTAGTATTCGCCAAGTTTTGCAAGTTGTTTGCCCGTTTTGTAGTTGCCCGTGTTGATAAAGTAAGGGGCTTTTCTGCCGCTTTTTAACGTGAATTCACCAAACTTTAACACACCGTTTCCCACCATGAAACGGATGAACTCTTCCTTATAAGTTAACGCCATAATTTTTCTCCTTTACCGTTAATCGTTATCACACCGCTCAATAGAACAAATGAACGGATTTTCGTACATAATTTTGTTAAGGCGCGAAGAAGGCAATTCTTCTTCGGTATTTAACGTTGCGCTATAAAGCACCTTGTCTTCCGTTCGCGTGATGACCAAATGATTGAAACGATCCGCGCCGAACAGTTCTTTAACTCTATCGTTTTCATCTTCCGTTTGATAAAACTCTATTTTAACGGAATATACCGGCTTTGTGCGGAATATGGAAAATTTCGTATGCAACAAAAGTTGCACGCCGATCATAATCGCCGTTGCGCCGATTGCAATCACGTACAATCCGCCGCCGCAAGCCATCCCAACGCCTGCCGTTGCCCACACGCCTGCCGCCGTGGTTAAGCCGCGAACTTCGTGCTTTTTATACACGATAATCCCCGCGCCTAAAAAGCCGACGCCCGTCACGATTTGTGCGGCAACCCGTGCGGTATCCGCACCGTCGCCAAAGGCGTACTTTGAAACGACCATCATAAGCGCCGCACCCACGCAAACGACCGTGTGCGTGCGAATCCCCGCTTCTTTTGAACGAATTTTTCTCTCAAACCCGATAAACGCGCCGAGAATTACCGATAAGAGCAAGTCGATAAGGATTCTAGCCTCAAATAAAATCTCTTCCCACATAGTTCTCTCCTTTTTTGCTTTTATGCGACATTATATGAAGAAACCGTGCAATTTACCACTTATTTGCCGTTCATTTGCAACGTGCCTACAAGTTCCGCCACGGAAGCAACGCCGTGTGAATCGCACCACGCGTTCAACCCGCTTATAATTTTCGGCATTGCATACGGATCGGTAAAGTTCGCCGTGCCCACTTGCACCGCCGTTGCACCCGCCATTAAGAACTCGATAGCGTCTTCCGCGCAAGTGATGCCGCCCATCCCGATTACGGGGATTTTTACGGCGTTTGCCACTTCGTATACCATACGCACGGCGATCGGTTTAATGCCTGCGCCCGATACACCGCCCGTATTGTTTGCAATAATGGGGCGGCGTTTTTCTATGTCAATCGCCATACCCGTGAAGGTGTTTACGAGCGAAACGCAATCCGCCCCGCCGTTTTCCGCCGCTCTTGCGTTTACGGCAATGTTTTCCACGTTCGGCGAAAGTTTCACGATAAGCGGCGTTTTCTTCAAGCCTTTCTTGGCTTGTACCGTCACCGCTTCTACCGTTTCAGGTTTGATGCCGAACGCCATGCCGCCACTCTTTACGTTAGGGCAGGAAATGTTGAGTTCAATCATATCTACCAAACCGTCTAACCGAGCGCAAATGGCTTGATAGTCCTCCAACGTTTGCCCGGCAACGTTCGCAATTACGCAGGTGCCCGTGCTTTTGAGCCACGCCAAATCTTCCGCAATAAAATGCTCCACGCCAGGGTTTTGCAAACCCACCGCATTCAAAATAACGCCGCGCGATTCCGCAATACGGGGAACGGGATTACCTAAACGGGGTTGGAGCGTCATCCCTTTCGTGGATACGCCGCCGATCGTGCCGATATCGTAAAGTTCGTTAAATTCCCGACCGAACCCGAACGTGCCTGAAGCGGCAATCACAGGGTTCTTTAAAGATACGCCGCAAAGATTTACCGATAAATTAGCCATACTTTTCTTCCTTTATAAATTGACTTCGTTTGCGTTGAACACAGGTCCGTCCTTACAAACTCTCGCCCGTGCGCCGTTCGTTAAATTGCAAACGCACACAAGGCACGCACCGATTCCACAGCCCATCCGCTCTTCCAGCGATACGTAGCAAGGGATGTTTTCTCTTACCGCAACTGCTTTTAGCGCACGAAGCATAGGCGTGGGCCCGCAGGACAAAATTACGTCTGGACGGTAGCCTTCTGCAAGTGCTTTTTCAAAGGCTTGCACCGAATTCATTTTTTCGCCGAAAGAGCCGTCGTCTGTCACCGCAACGAACTTTGCAGATTTTTCAAATTCTTCCAACGCACAGACCGCGCCTGCGTTTCTAAAACCGATAAACGAAGAAATCTCCTTTTCGTTTGCATACGCGCGCACAACGGAAACGAGCGGGAAAATCCCCACGCCACCGCCAACGAGCGCCACTTTCTTTTCGTTTTCTTCCACGAAAAACCCGTTCCCAAGCGGCATTAACACGTTTAAAACGCTCCCTGCCCCCACGTTTTTGAGTTTTTTCGTGCCGTCACCTTTAATTTGATAGCAAAACGTCACTTCGTTGCCTTCCGCTTTACATACGGCAATCGGGCGGCGCAATAAGTGCACGCCCCCAACGGAAATCGCACCGAATTGACCAGGGCGAACCTTCGCCGTTTCTTGTAAACGAAAGGTAATTTCGCATATACCGCGTGCAATCTCTTCGTTTTTTACTACGGTTGCTTGATAGTCTTTCATTCTCTTCTCCCGTTATCTGCCCATTTTACCGATAGCGCCGGCAAGGTCTTTTTGCATAGCGATACAAGCCTTTCTAGCCGCTTCGTAATAGGTTCCGCCGTTCTTTTTATACGCGCA
>JAFTHR010000196.1 GCA_017457345.1 Clostridia bacterium
ATTGATAGAATTATCACGGCGGGGATTATGCCCGTTCAAGAAACGCTTACGTTAGAAGCGGGGAAAGAACTTGCCGCCGAGTACTTTTTGCAACGCCGAGAAATGGGCTGTATTAATATCGGCGGGAAAGGCGTGGTTACGATCGACGGTAAAGAATACGAAATGAACCCGCGTGATGGTATTTATATCGGGATGGGGAACAAAGAAATTGCCTTCCGTAGCGTTGATGCGGCAGAGCCTGCAAAATTTTACGTTAGTTCCTGCCCTGCGCATACCGCTTATCCTATCGTAAAAATCGACATTACGAAAGCGAAGAAAGTGCCTTGCGGTAGCGCGGAAGAATGCAACAAGCGAGTAATCAATCAATACATCCACCCGGAAGTGATTAAGAGTTGCCAACTTGCAATGGGGTTAACGCAACTAGAAAGTGGTTCGAACTGGAACACCATGCCTTGCCACACGCACGATCGCAGAATGGAAGTGTATTTGTATTTGGATATGGGTGAAAACGACGTGGTTTTCCATATGATGGGTGAGCCTACCGAAACCCGCCATATCATTATGCATAATGAAGAGGCGGTCATTTCGCCTTCCTGGTCTATCCACTCTGGCGTGGGAACGAAAAATTATTCCTTTATTTGGGCTATGTGCGGCGAGAACCAAGAGTTTACGGATATGGACCATATTGCAACGAAAGACTTACGTTAAGTGAGGAAAAATATGTTCAGTTTAAAAGGGAAAGTAGCGCTCGTCACCGGCGGCGCGCACGGAATAGGCTACGCCATGGCAAAGGCGCTCGCGGGCGCTGGCGCAACGGTTGCGTTCAATTCTAGCAACGAGCAGTCCTGCCAAGAAGGATTAAAAAACTACCGTGCGGAAGGGATTGAAGCGCACGGTTACGTGTGCGACGTGACGGACGAAACCGCCGTACAAGAAATGGTCAAAAAAATAGAGAGCGAACTTGGAACGATAAACGTGCTCGTGAATAACGCGGGGATCATCAAACGAATTCCTATGTGCGAAACGAGCGTGGAGGATTTTTCCAAGGTAATTAGTGTGGATTTGGTTGCGCCGTTTATCGTTTCGAAAGCAGTTATTCCCGCTATGATCAAAAATGGCGGCGGGAAAATTATCAACGTATGCTCTATGATGAGTGAGTTAGGAAGAGAAACCGTCTCGGCGTACGCGGCGGCAAAAGGCGGTTTAAAAATGCTCACGAAAAATATCGCGAGCGAATACGGGGCGTACAATATCCAGTGCAACGGGATCGGACCTGGGTATATTGCAACGCCGCAAACGGCGCCTTTACGTGAGCGGCAGGAAGATGGAAGCAGACACCCGTTCGATAGTTTTATCGTGTCTAAAACCCCGGCATCCCGTTGGGGTGAGCCTGCCGATTTAGCAGGCCCTGTGGTGTTCTTGGCAAGCAGCGCTTCCAACTTTGTAAACGGGCACATTTTATACGTAGACGGTGGTATTTTGGCGTATATCGGCAAACAACCGAAATAACGGAGAAAAAAATGGATTCGTATTCATATGAGAATTTATAGAGAATAGCAGACACGGAGAATGGAAAAAAGTATTTAGCAGGAGTAGAGCGCTATTATAAGGAAAGATTCGCAGGAAA
>JAFTHR010000197.1 GCA_017457345.1 Clostridia bacterium
AAACATTAGCATTGCCAAAGAAAGAGCGGAAATAATCACCAAACTCTTTCTAAAAAGCCCTTTAAGTTCTTCTTTGTTTTTTGCGCCGTAATGATACCCTACTACCGGCGCAGTCCCGATCGAATACCCGATAAACACCGAAACGAACACGAACGAAACGTACATCATCACGCCGTACGCCGCCACACCGTTTTGCCCGGCGTATTTCATTAGTTGGGCGTTATAGAGCATCCCCACGAGCGACATGGAAACGTTGCTCATTAGTTCCGAAGAACCGTTCGTGCAGGTCTTTAAAAGCGACTTCCCGTCAAAAATCGGCTTGCCGAGTTCTAAAACGCTATTGCCACGCCGCGCAAACACCACGAGCGGTACGATACCGCCCACCGCTTGGCTCATTGCGGTAGCAAGCGCCGCCCCGACAACGCCCCAACGGAATACGCCCACAAACAACCAATCTAACACCATATTCGTCACGCCTGCCGCTATGGTGACGTAGAGCCCGCTCTTCGGCCGTTCCGCCGTAACGAAGAAACTTTGGAATAATTGTTGAAGCATAAAAAAGGGCAACGCCACTAAAATAATTCTAGCGTACACAACGCAATAATCGAGCATTTCCCCTTCCGCGCCCAAGAGAGCGGCGATAGGACGAATAAAGATAACTCCCATCACGGAAAGTACCAAACCTACGCCGAACGAAACGTACACGAGCAGGGAAAATAAGCCGTTTGCTTTTTTCAAATTCCCTTCGCCCATTGTTTTGGAAACGAGCGCACTACCGCCCGTACCGAACATAAACCCAAACGCGCCTAAAATCATTAAAACGGGCATAATGAAGTTCACCGCGGCAAACGCCGTTGTGCCTGCATAGTTGGATACGAAAAATCCGTCCACCACGCCGTAGATGGAAGTGAAAACCATCATTAAAATAGAAGGCAAAGCGAATTTTAATAGTTTTTTATAGGAAAAATGGTCGGAAAGTTGTATGTTCATTGTTCACTCTTAAAAAAGGAATTTGCGAATTCCACGATAGCAGGTACGAGTTCTTCAAGTTCAAAACCGCTGGTATTCACGGTTAAATGGTAGGTTTTTGGGTCTCCCCATTTGGTGTTTGCAATAATTTCTCTAGTTTTTGCTCGCCCTTTATTAATCTCGTTAATTTTGCGTGCGATTTGTTTTTTGGAAAGGTTTTCGCCCTTAGGCGCTCTTGCAACACAACGGGCAATTTTTGCTTCCATATCCGCGCAAACGAACAGGTTAAACGGTTTTTCCGCCGCCAAATACACGTCGGCATTTCTCCCTACAACCACACAATCTCTACCGCGGCGGGCAATCCCTTCTATTACCTTTTTTTGGGCTAATAACAAGCCGATTTGCGGGGATTGACGGGGCAAGCCGAACGAACGATGATAAACGGGCTGCGAGCCGTTTGCCGCGTAATTTTCAAGCGCTTTTTCCACGTACGATTCGTCTAGCCCTTGCGTTTGAGCGATGGAAGAGATAATCTCTTTATCGTAATAATCAAACCCAAGCGCTTCGGCAATCCGCTTCCCAAGTTCTCTTCCGCCGCTTCCAAACTCACGGCTAACGGTAATAATTTTCATAACCACACCCGTAAAAATTTATTCTTTGCGTATTATACACCTTGCATTAGAAAATGTCAATCAATCTCGCCGCACCACGAGTGAAAATATCAACGCAACGATGGCAAAAAAAGACTTTGGGTTTTTTCTTAAAGTCAAACGCCGTTTTTCATCCTTTCAAGAAGGCGTTATCAACGCCTTGCTTAACAGGCAACTCCACCCTCGAACCCCGCCGCAAGGTTCGTATACAAAAAAAACACGGCTTAGCCGAAAGGCTATTC
>JAFTHR010000198.1 GCA_017457345.1 Clostridia bacterium
ACGGGCTCGAACCGTCGACCTCCAGCGTGACAGGCTGGCGCTCTAACCAACTGAGCTATTGGGCCACACATGCTTGTATATAATAATTCATTTGTAGCGTTTTGTCAAGCATTTTTTTGCCGCTTTTAGAAAGTTTTAACGCAAAATAGGGATTTTAAAGGCCCGTTCGCCTTTTTCTACGAACAAGCCTTTTCTCCGTTAATAATTCGTAATTAAAAGTTCCGTTAAGTTTCCGCGCTTCTTTGCATCCGAATTGATCATACGAACGGCGTGAATGCGTTGAATGGTGAAATCTGCGTACAATTCGTCGAAAAAGTTATCCGTTTCGTCGATATTTTTCGGATCGGAGTTGCTAAGCATTACCTTCACACCCTTTCCCGCAAGCGTTTTATACAAATCGGCAAGTTCTTTTTGGTCTTTATCCGTAAACCCGTCGTCGCCATACGCCGTAAATCCAGACGTTTTGCTAAGCGGTCTATACGGGGGATCGAAATACACGAAGGTGTTTTCGTCGGCAAAATTCAACACGTCCGTGTAATGACAAGCGCGAACGGTCACATTTTGGATTGCCGCGGAAATTTTGCGGATATTTTCTTCGTCGCAAATCAACGGGTTTTTATATTTACCCGCGGGCACGTTGAACTTACCGCTCTTATTCACACGGTAAAGCCCGTTAAAACAGGTCTTGTTTAAGAACAGGAACAACGCCGCTTTCTTCACCGCCGTCTTTTCGCTTAACGAAATTTGGTTGAACTCTTCACGCATATCGTAGTAATACGCTTGTTGACCTTCTTCGTTAAGCCCGTTATAATCTTCTTGCATCTCTTTAAGTTTTAAAATGAGTTTTTCGGGCGCGGTTTTGATCGTTTCGTAGGCGTTCATCAACTCTTTGTTGTTATCGTTAACGTATACTTCCTTGAAATGATATTGACCAAGCAAAGCAAAGAGCAACGCACCACCGCCCACGAACGGTTCTGCGTACTTATCCACACTCTCCCCTAAGCCCTGCGGCAGGTTTTTTTGAAGCGTTTCAAGCACTTGGCTCTTCCCGCCTGCCCATTTTACGAAAGGATGCACTTCTTTGGGCGAAACGCTACGCGTCATACGCGCGTCTTCGGGTTTTTCGGCGTCACGCGGGATAATCCACATATTCCCAAGCATTGCCACCCCTTCTATTCTTCCTTCTGCACACAAAATGGATACGCGGCGTTGCGAAATTTTCCACTTTTCCGCCGCTTCTTTCGTCGACATATATTGAAGCATACTCTTTACCCCTTTTCGGTTGATAGTTATATTATATTCTATATCTCGAATAATAGCAAGCAAAAACGTGCGCTAACTGAAAACTTTTTTAAAGGTTCTTGACAACGCTTGAAAAAGTGCTATAATAAACCCAAAATACTTTATGGGGGCTTTTATGCAACTGATTTACCCGAAAGAAAACGAACCGACCTGCCAACCCGATCCGTTTATTTTTGAATGGAAAGGGGTGTACTACGTTTACGCAACGGGGCAAGACGGCGTGCACGCCTACCGCGCTTTGGCTCTTGACGGCGAGTGGGAATACGTTGGTATGATTTTTACCGATCAAAACGAGCAAAACTTTTGGGCGCCTTGCGTGTACGAAGAAGACGGCGTATTTTATTTATACTATTCTTCCCGCTCAAAAACTTCGCAAGATATTCACGACGAGCAAATTCGCGTGGCAACTTCCCGTGACCCCGCCGGCAAATTTACCTACCAAGCCACCCTTCTTCCACCCTTTTCCATCGATCCGCACGTAGTTAAAAGCGGTGACGGGCTGTACATCTTTTATTCGGTGAACGACTACGAAGCCGAGCGCGCAGGCACCTATATCGTGGTGCAAAAAATGCGTTCGCCCATAGAAGTTATCGGCGATCCCGTGGCGGCGGTAAAACCGACGTTAGACGAAGAAAATTTCGCGCGTGACCGTTTCCGCAAAGGGCAACATTGGCACACGATTGAAGGGGCTTGTTATTACCGCAACGGGGATTACCATTATCTAATTTATAGCGGCAACTGCTTTGAAAGCCCGTACTACTTTTTAGGCTACGCCGTTGCGCATAGCACGGAAACGGACTTAACGAAACTCCGCTTTGAAAAACACCCCGCGCCGAACGTTTACGCGCCGCTCATTGCTGCAAACGGCTTTGAAAGCGGCACGGGGCATAATAGCACTATTGATATAAACGGGGAAACGTATTGCGTGTATCACGGACGGGATTTGAACGACGTTCAACCCTACGACAACCGCACCGCTCGCGCCTGCAAATTAATTCCTTGCAACGGAACGCTAACGGCAATTAGAAAAAAAGACGCCCTTTAACGGGTGTTTTTCCTTACCTGCCCACCCCTTTTGCATATTTTTTTGCTTTTTTTGCATACTAAAAGGGATATGTGTACAAGTGTGGCAATGAGCGCAACAGCGTTTTGCTTTGGTAGAAATTTGGATCTTTGTCAATCGTTCGGCGAGCGCGTGGTCATCACGCCGCGGCGTTTTTCCTTGCGTTTTAAAGGGGGCGTTTGCCTAGAAAACCATTTTTCTTTTTTCGGTATGGCAAGCGTAAAAAAAGGTTATCCCTTGTACGCGGACGGGATGAACGAACACGGGCTTGCAGGCGCAGGGCTCAACTTTCCCGAACTTGCTTTTTATAAAAAGGCGGACGAAACTTCCGCTTTTTGCGTTTCTCCGTTCGAACTGTTGCCTTGGGTGCTTAGTCAATGCAAAACGGTTGCAGAAGCGAAAAAACTACTCGAACAAACGTCGCTTATCGACGAGCCGTTCGACGAAGAAACACCCCTAACCCCCTTACATTTTCACTTTGCCGATCAAAGCGGCTCAATCGTTCTAGAAAGCGTTAAAAACGGCGTTATTTTGTACGATAATCCGTTCAACGTACTTGCAAACAACCCAGACTTTCCCTTCCAAAAAACGCATTTTGCGGCGTTTGCACATTTAAGCAGCGATCCCGTTTCCAACCAAGCGGATACGCCGCCCTTTTCTAAGGGACTTGGCGCACTCGGTTTACCCGGGGACTATTCCTCCCCTTCCCGTTTTGTAAAGGCGGCTTGGTTAAACGCCCACGTTGAAAAAACAGGTTCGACCGAAGCGTGCGCGGCGCGTATGTTTGAAGTGCTTGCCGCCGTATCCCCGCCGAAAGGGACGGTACTCACCGAACGCGGTTGGCCGCACTATACCTTATATTCTTCGTGCGCGTGCGCGGAAACGGGGTATTACCATTATAAAACCCACTCTAGCCCCGCCGTGCATACCGTTCGCACGCAAGACTACGATTTAAACGGCAACCAACTTATTGAAATCCCTTTGCAATAACCCGTCTTTCACAATCAGTTTTTGTATAGCAAAAGCGCTCTGCAACAAGCAGAGCGCTTTGCTTTTTACCTAAGCACGCCGTCTCCTAAAAGGGCGAGCGCGTTTTTAGAAAGGATCTTTTCCTTTGCTTCCGCGCTTAATCCCATTTCGCCAAGCCGCGTTTTCATTTCGGCAATATCTTGCCACGGGCTATCCGAGGCAAACAGGATTTTCTCTTCTCCGTGCTTTTCTAAAATACGAAGGAAAGTTTCCTTATCAATGGATTTTAACACGTACGCCGTGTCGAAATACACGTCCTTTCCCGCAAGCAAATCGTACACTTCTTCGTACATCTCGCACGCGCCGTAGTGGGCAAGCACCAACTTCACCTTACCCTTTACTTTCGATAAGGCGTTCACCACGCGCTCCGGCGTACAATGCACGCTACCAGGATACCCTGCGTCTACCCCCGAGTGCGTGACCACGATTAAATCGTTTGCCGCCGCCGCGTTTAAGATGCGGACGCAACGCTCGTCGTCGATATACGTTTGCTGGTATTCGGGGTGCAACTTCACCCCTTTAATACCGAGTTCTTTCACGCGCGCCATCTTCCCTTCGATATCTTCGCAATCGGGGTGAATTCCCGCAAAGGAATACACGTTATGTTCGCCCGCAAAATACCCTTCGTTTACGCCGCAAACAAACCTTAAAATACTATCGAACGATTCGGGTTTGGTGAGAACGGGAAGCGCAATCGCAATATCCACTTCCGCCTTTTTGAGCGCGCTTTGTAAACCCGAAAGCGTACCGTTTGAATAGGCGGGGATATTCGCTTTATGAGATAGAAAATCAATCGTTTTTTCGGCGATTTTATCGGGGAAAATATGGGTATGAAAATCGATCGTCATACTTTATTCTCCAAACACCTCGCACGCCGTTTTTAAATCGGACGTTTTCACAACGACGGACGCTTCATCCCCCGCTACGGTTAATCCGTACATATATTCCACGCTAATGTTCTTATCGGAAATCACCTTTAAAATGTTTTGTAAACTGCCGGGGCTATGGGGGATTTTCACGATCAACACGTCGGTTAACATAGAAGAAAATCCTGCGGAGAACAGTTTTTCTTTCCCTTCTTCGGGTTTATCTACGATTAAACGTAAAAGCCCGTATTCGGTGGTGTCTGCAAGGGACAAGGATTGAATGTTCACTTTGTTTTCTTTTAATACGTTGAGCACTTCACCAAGTCTGCCCGGTCTGTTTTCAATAAAAACGGATAATTGTTTTGCAATCATTTTCATCTTCTCCTTTCTTATTCGTATTTACGGTTATCTACCACGTGCACCGCCTTCCCTTCACTACGCTTGAGCGCACCGGGTTGCACGATTGTGATCTTTGCGTTTAAACCGAGCGCCTGCAAGATAACGTGCCCGATTTTTTTCGTGAGTTTTTCAATACCTTTGATCTCGTCGGTATAATACTCGCTATTGAGTTCTACTTGGATTTCCATCGTGTCAAGGTTGTTTACACGATCTACGATAATCATATAGTGCGGCGTCACTTCTTCCACGTTTACAAGCGCTGCTTCTACTTGGGAAGGGAATACGTTTACGCCACGGATAATAAGCATATCGTCTGATCTGCCCTTAAAGCGGGAAATACGCGCGCTCGTTCTTCCGCACTCGCAAGTTTCTCTGGTGAGCGACGTAAGATCTTTCGTGCGGTAGCGGATAAGGGGCAAACCTTCCTTGGTAAGGGTGGTGAATACAAGTTCCCCCGTTTCACCTTCGGGCAAACCTTTGAGCGTTTTCGGATCGACGATTTCCGGGAAGAAATGGTCCTCGCAAACGTGCAAGCCTGCGTGATACTCACAATCGCACGCAACGCCGGGCCCCATTACTTCGCTAAGCCCGTAAATATCGTGCGCGTGGATGTTCAAGCGCTTTTCAATTTCATTACGCATCTTTTCCGTCCACGGCTCTGCACCGCAAATAGCCGCTTTGAGTTTGATTTGATCAAGCATACCGTTTGCCGCGAGCACTTCCGAAATATGCAATAAATACGAAGGCGTACAAGCGATTGCCGTTGCTCCAAAGTCCACCATCATGGTGGTTAATTTTTGGGAATTCCCCGTGGACATAGGCACGACCATTGCACCGATTTTTTCAGCGCCGCTATGCGCCCCTAAGCCACCCGTAAACAAGCCGTAGCCATACGCTACTTGCACGATATCGTTTCTGCCAACGCCCGCCATCGTCATACAACGCGCCACGCATTCCGCCCAAATATCCAAGTCTCTGCGTGTGTATCCTACAACGGTCGCTTTACCCGTCGTGCCCGAACTTGCGTGGATACGAACGATTTCCGATTGCGGTACGGCGAACAAGCCGAACGGATAGGTGTCGCGCAAATCGTCCTTTGTGGTAAAGGGCAATTTTTCGATATCTTCAATCCCTTTGATATCGGAAGGAATTAACCCCACCGCTTGCATTTTTTTGCGGTAGAATTCCACGTTGTGATACACGTAGTCTACCAACTTTCTAAGCCTAGCGCTTTGCAAGTTCCGCATCTCTTCACGGGACATACACTCTTTCGTTTCGTTCCAAATCATAGTTTTACCCCTTTATTCTTTTTCATACCCTGCGTTGAATGCTTTGGTGTTTAATTCAATCGTTTTTTGCGGTACGGTTGCGGAAAGCACTTCTATCCAGCGCTCTTTTTCAAACTCCATGTGTTTTGCTGCCAACCCTAATACCACCGAGTTTAACACCTTGCTATTGCCGAGCGCAAGGGCGATATTCTCGCCGTCGATTGCGTACACGGTGTGCTCCCTTTTTAAATCTTCTAATACCGCGGCGGGGTATTCGGCAACGCCGATCGTCACCGTCATGGGGTCGATTTTACAATCGTTTACCACAAGCACGCCGTCCTTTTTCAAAAAGTGCGCGTATCTTGCCGCTTCCAACTTTTCAAAAGCAATCAACAAATCGGCGCGACCTTCTTCTACGATCGGCTCGCTTACCTTTTCACCATAGCGAACGAACGTCACCACGCTACCGCCGCGCTGTGCCATACCGTGCACTTCGCTAATTTTCACGTCGTAACCAGACGCAAGCGCCGTTTTCCCGATAATCCTACTCGTTAGCAAAGTACCTTGACCGCCAACGCCTACAATCATAATATCCATATTATTTCTCCACCTTTTCAATGGCGTTAAACTTGCAATAACTTACACAAAGCCCGCATCCGTTGCACATAGACGGGTTGATTTTAATTTCACCGTTTTGCTTGGAAATGGCAGGGCAACCGATCTTCATGCACGCCCCGCACTTGCGGCATTTCTCTTCGTTTACCTTGCATACGTACGGGAACTTTTGTCCTTTAAGCAGTACGCAGGGAGACCGTGCAATAATCACCGTTAACACGTTTTCGTTGGCCGTGCGTTTCAACGTTTTTTCCATCGTCTCCACGTCGAACGCGTTAATTTCTAATACTTGCGGCACGCCGATTGCTTTGCAAAGTTCCACAAAGTCTACGGCGTAGGTTTCTTCGCCTTTGAGCGTTTTCCCCGTAGCGGCGTGGTCTTGATGCCCCGTCATCCCCGTGGTGCGGTTATCGAGAATTATCACCGTGCCCGTTGCTTTGTTATATACCATATTCACAAGGGAGTTGATGCCCGTGTGCAAGAAGGTGGAATCGCCGATCACCGCCACCCAGTTTTTAAGATATTCTTTCCCTTTCGCTTTCTCCATACCGTGGAGTGCAGAAACGGAAGCACCCATACAAAAACAGGTGTCGATAACGTTGAGCGGCGCAACCGCGCCGAGCGTATAGCAACCGATATCCCCCGAAGCGTGAATTTTGAGTTTGTTCAAAACGGAGAACACGGCACGGTGCGGACACCCAGGGCACAAAATCGGCGGTCTTGCAGGAACGGTTTTCTTTTCAAACGGCAATTCGTTTTTCCCCGTCACCGCCGCCTTTATCATATTCGCGCTATACTCGCCTTGTACGGTGAACAGTTCCTTGCCTTCCACTTTCAAGCCCCAAGCACGGATTTGCTCTTCGATAACCGGTTCAAGTTCTTCCACCACAATCGCCCGTTTAACAGACGAAACGAACTCCATAATCATCTTCTTCGGCAAAGGATTTACCAAG